>CAYGTG010000051.1:0-16589 GCA_964352485.1 uncultured Nannocystaceae bacterium
TGCAGAGGCGGGGCGTGGTCTTCCTCGTTGGCGAAGAGGCCGAAGACGCCGAAGACGCCGTAGCTCTCCAGTCGGTTGCCGCGGCCGTGCCGGGCACCGAGGTGGAGCCGAGGCCGCGCGCCAAGCCGCCACGACCGGAGGCCGCAGGGCTGCTCGAGCCGCCGCGAGCCCCCGCAGAACCGCCTCTGGGATCGAGTGAGGGGGAGCTGCAGGCGGCGATCGATCACCACGCCGACGTCTCCGAGCGGTATTCGCAGGGAGAGGCGAAACAAAAAGAACTGATCGAGGCCGTTCAAGCCATGCACGCCGCGCTGCGAAGAAGCCACGACCGCCCGTACACGCGGACACCGTGGGACGGTTCGTCCACGCTCTTGTGCCCCCTCGGCAAGCGAGTCGAGGTCAGGGACGTGGATGCCAAGCTGGAGACGGGTGTTGCCATCAGGATGGA
This sequence comes from uncultured Nannocystaceae bacterium, assembly GCA_964352485.1. Classification (GTDB taxonomy): domain Bacteria; phylum Myxococcota_A; class Polyangia; order Nannocystales; family Nannocystaceae; genus CAJXVA01. The sequence goes on from CAYGTG010000051.1 coordinate 449, forward strand.
GGTGGGCTGCGGGCTGAAGCTGGTGAACGTCAACATCGACGCTCCGGTCGCCATCGAGGGCCAGATGGCGGACCGTCTCGTGATCGAAGGCGGCACGTTCAAGGTGTCTCGCAAGGGTATCAAGCTCGCCCTGGCTGAAATCGACATCACAGACCTGTTGATCGAGGGCGAGGCTCTGGTCGCGGCGGAGTTTGGGATGCACTCCCTCGGCAAGATCACGAACAGCACGTTCGAGGGACTTACGGCGCTCCGGGTTGGCATGCACAGCAACCTCGCCGTCGAAGGAGGACGGCTGTCCGGAAACACCGCGCTCGATGCGGAGATGGCGAGCGCGGTGCAGATCGAGGGCACAGAACTCGAGGGCAAGGTGAAGAAAGCCCCCAAGGCTCGCGCGGAGCGCTGAGGGGATGCCGGCAGCGGTCGTCTTCCGGGCGGAATCCGGCCGCGTTACGCACGCCGTTGGTCGAGACGCCGGCAAGGTGCTTGGAGGCCCTGGTATCGTAGGCCGTGTCTGATCTCGACGCGACCGCACCGCTGGCGGACCGCCAAGTCGGGGCCGAGGTTCCTACGGGAACGCTGATCGGTCGCTACGTGGTGTTGGCCTCGCTGGGGGCGGGCGGAGGGGGAGAGGTCTTCGCGGCCTACGATCCGCAGCTCGATCGGAAGGTGGCCGTCAAGAGGCTGCGCTCGAGCGGTGACACCGAGCTGCTGCTGCGAGAAGCGCGGATGCTTGCGAAGCTTCGGCACCCCGACGTCGTCACCGTCTATGACGTCGGCGTCGGCGACAACGACGAGGCGTACCTCGCGATGGAGCTGGTCGAGGGCAAGGACCTCGGCCGCTGGCTCGAGGAACACGCGGCTGCATCAGGCCCAGACAAGCTCGGGATGCTGAGGGCTGCCGCGCTTGGCCTGCATGCCGCTCATGAGGCCGGAGTCGTCCACGGTGATGTCAAGCCCGCCAACATCCTCGTCGGCGACGATGGTCGAGTCCTCGTCGGCGACTTCGGCGTCGCGCGACTCGTGACCGCGCAGGAGGGACGAGACCGTGTCGTCGGCACTCCGCTGTACATGGCGCCCGAGCAGCACGCCGGCCGAGCGGCGGAGGTACGCAGCGACGTCTTCGCCTTCGCTGCCACCGCTTGGAAGACGCTCACCGGCACCCACCCCTTCTCGAATCTCTCCGGCACCGAAGTCACGCCTGCCTCCGGCACGAGTGCGGTCGTGTTCGCGAACGCCACGGTCTCGGGCAGCGGTGCCGCCAGCCTGGTCGCCATCACCGAGGCCAAGCGACAGGGTCCGCCAGCCCTACCCGACCCGCTGCCGAATGTTCCCGGCGCTCGTGAGCTGTTCGAGGTGCTCCGGGCAGGCCTGCAACCAGACGCCGATGCTCGACCCGAGACGATGGTCCGCTTCATCGAGGTGATGACGCCCAAGGCTCGGTCGCGCTGGTGGGTGCCCGTGGTTGCTCTCGGGACGGTGGGCGGCGCGGCAGCCCTGGTCTTCGCGGGCCCTCGAGAGGACACGCGCTGCGTCGGGAGCTCGGAGCGACTGCGCGACGTTTGGACCTCAGCCCGCGCAGACGGCCTGCAAACACACTGGGAGGGCATGGGCTCGCCGTGGCAGGCCCAGGCCGCCGAGCTGCGCCACACGCTCGACGACTATGCCCAGCGATGGGTCGCGGCCCATCACGCCAACTGCGAAGCCACCTCGATCCTCGCGGAGCAGTCGCAGACCGACGCCGACCTGCGCAGCCGCTGCCTGCTCGACGCACGCGCGGCGTTGGATGCTTCGGCCTCCTTGCTCGAGGACGCCGACGTCGAAGTGGCTCGCCGCGCCGATGCCCTGGCCGGCGCTCTGCCCAACCTCGATCGCTGCGCCGACGTTCGGCAGATCGAAGCCCAGACTCGCATCCCAGACGACCCGGAGCTGAGGGCCGACGTCGATGCCATCCGCGATGCGTTGCCCGCGGCCCGGGCCAAGGTGTGGGCGGCCCAGTTCCCCGAGGCTCATGCTGCCATCGGCCCTCTGGTCGAGGAGGCGCGCGCGTTGGGCTACGCACCCCTGAGCGTCGAGCTCGCCCCCGCCTGGGCCGACGCCCTCGACCGTACCGGCGACACCCAGGCCGCCTATGGTGTGTGGGAAGCGTGCGTGCGGCAGGGTCTCGAGCTCGGCTTGCATACCCACGCCTTCGACTGTGCGTCACGGATGGCCGAAGCCCTGGCCCAGCGTGATTCCCGTCTCGAAGCTGCCGATGCTTGGGCCTCGGTCGCCCAAGGGCTCGCCGAGCGACCCGATGTTCGCGAGAGCGCGATCGAGGACATCATGCGAGTGCGCTCCAACCTGGCCTACGAGACCACCGACTATGCCCGCGCGCTGGAGATCGACGAGGCGCTGGTCCAAAGGCGCATCGAGAACCTCGGCCCCAACCACCGACAGGTTGGCGTCGCGCTGGTCAGCCTAGGCAACTCGCAGCACAAGGCCGGAGACCTCAAGGCGGCCGAGGCCACGCTCATTCGCGCCCGGGAGTTGCTCGAGGGGTCTTTCGGACCCGACCACCCCGTCACCGCAACCGCCGTCATGGGGCTGGGCACCGTCCTGGAGTCCCGCGGCGCCCATGAAGAGGCCCTCGCCCTGATGCGAGAGGCTCAGCTCACCCTCGTCGGCGCCCTCGGTCCCGAGCACGCGGAGGTGTCGCTCCTGTACACAAACATCGCGGTCAATCTCACCGCGCTCGGCCAGTTTGAGGAGGCCCTGGCCGAGCACCGCAAGGGTCTCGCCATCGTGGAGGGCCGTAACGGCCCGGGCCACGTCGAGGCCGGGCGCATCAAAATGAACATGGGGGTGGTGGAGCTTCGGCAACAGGACTACGAGCGCGCCCGCGAGACCCTTCGCGAGGCGCTCGACATTCTCGAGGACAAACTCCCCGAGCTGCACGAGCACCGCATCAGCTGCAAGATGAACCTTGCTCTCGCGATCGCATCCCTGGGCGACATCGCCGAGGCGCGGCCCCTGCTCGAGGAGGTGCTCGAAGCGCGCCTGGCCACCATGTCCAGGACACACCCTGCGATCGCAGGCATCCGCGGAAACCTGGGCCAGATGTTGCTGGAGCTTGGCGAGGCCGCCGAGGCCAAGATCCAGTTCGAGGCTGCGCTGAAGATCCGGGCCGCTCACGCCAGCCGTCCCAAGGACCGGGCGTTCGAGACCCTCGGACTGGGCCGAGCCGAGCACGCCTTGGGCAACGAGGCCAAGGGCATCGCGCTGGCGCAGGAGGCCATCGCGCTGTGGAAGGACGCAGGGCCCGGGTACGACTCCTATCGCGCGGAAGCGGAAGCGTGGCTGGACCAGGTTCGCTGAGCTGCGAAGCGCTCGTTCGCCCGATCCGTCGACTCAGGCTCACATCGGTGGCTGGCACTGTGCCTCGAGCGGCCCGGTGCAGGCACTCTCCTGAGACAGCGTGGTCGAGCCGAACGCGCCGTTGGGATACGTGGTGTCCGCGACCAGGAAGTTGGCCATCTCGAAGCTGTCGCTGAGCCGGGTGATGATGATCTCGGAGCCGCCGGCGGCGTCGCTGTAGGAAATGCTGACCTCGTAGTCCTGCCCCGCGACCCAGCCTTCGATCGTGGTGTCTGCGGGCAGGTTGAGGATCGCCGAGTTGGTGGTGCTGGCGGGACAGTACAGGTCCTCGCCGACCACGCTCGCAAGGTCTGGGGCGAACACCCGCTTGACCACGATCCCCATCGGCGTGGTGCAGCCGAAGGCGTTTTGGGCCTGGCGTTTCCACGCCAGTGAGTAGAACTGGGAGCTGCTCTGCGCGTTCCAGACCAGGCCGATCCAGTCGTTGTCTCCGGCACCAGCTTGCACGCCGATCGTCCCCTGCAGGTTGGCCTCTTGGAACACGACGCCCTCACACAAGTGCAGGCCGAAGTCGTTGTTTCCGGCTTCGCACGCGACCGTGCCCGCCGCGTTGTATGAGATCGAGGCGACCGGGCTCGCGTTGAGCAGTTGCGAGGTGTACAGCGTGCAGTTGTTTTCGAGGTCCAGCGGTTGGGTGTTCACGACCGTGACGCTGGCCGAGCGCTGGTTGACGCCGTCGTCCACCGTGACGGTGTAGGTTTCGAATCCGTCTGGGGAGGCGAGCGGCGTGGGTGATGTTGGGTCGTCGAGTCCGGCGATCGGACTCCAGGAGTAGCTGTAGGTCCCCGTGCCGTCCATCGCGACCGCGTCGAGCTGCACGGCGGCGCCAGCGAAGTCGCTGCAAGGCGGTGACGCGGTGACGCTGAGCGTGGCCAGGCACAGGTTGGTGGCGTCCATGTCACACACGCCCGAGATGCACTCGTCATCGTCGTTGCAGCCGAGGCCGTCGCCGCACGGCGGGCACGAGCCGCCGCAGTCGGGTCCGGTCTCGGTGCCGTTCTCAACGCCGTCGGTGCAGGTCGGTGCGTCGCAGGTGTTGCTCACCGGATCGCAAACGCCGGAGATGCAGTCGTCGGCATCGTCGCAGCCCTCGCCGGTCTCACAGGTCGCCCCGCAGACCCCACCGCAGTCCACGTCGGTCTCGTCCTGGCTCTGCTGCATGTCGACGCAGGAGTCGGCGCAGGTGCCTGAGTCCGCGTCGCAGGCATCCGAGATGCAGTCTCCGTCGACGACGCAGGTTTCACCGCCCTCACAGGTTGCGCCACAGGATCCGCCGCAGTCCACGTCGGTCTCGCTGCCGCCCAGCTTGCTGTCCTTGCAGGTCGGCTCGACGCACACGCCGGCCCGTTCGTCGCAGGCGCCGCTGAGGCAGTCTTCGTTTCCGATGCAGCCTTGGTCGACCGCGCAGTCGTCGGGGCACGACCCGCCGCAGTCGACATCGGTTTCGTCGCCGTTTTGCGCGCCGTCTTCACAGGTCGGCGCGGCACAGGTCTCGTCTACGCAGACGGCGCTTTGGCAGTCGGGGCCCTCCAAGCACATCTCGCCGGTGTCGCAGCCTTCGCAGGTCCCCCCACCGCAGTCGACGTCGGTTTCGTCGCCGTTGCGCACGATGTCTTCGCAGGTCGGCTCCTGGCAAACCTCGTCATCGCAGACCCCGTCGATGCAGTCGTCGTTGTCGTCGCACCCGCCGCCGTCGCCGCACGCATCGGGACAGCTTCCGCCACAATCGACGTCGGTCTCGTCCCCGGTTTGCACGCCGTCCTCGCAGTTGCCGCCAGCATCCTGGCCACACACGCCGGCGCTGGTGCAGACGGTGCCGTCTTCGCAGTCGTCATCGCCTCCGCAGCCTTGCCCAGAGCCGCAGGTCAGCTCGCATGATCCGCCGCAATCGACGTCGGTTTCGTCGCCATCCTGGGCTCCGTTGCTGCACGGATCCTCGCCGGTCGAGCCGATGTCGATGTCCGTGGTGACGCCCTCGGTCCCACTCGCGCTGGCGCTTCCGCCTCCAACAGAGACGTCGTCAGCGCAGGCTGTGGTCAGCGCGAGGCCGAAGAAGATGGCCGCGGTGGCACGCAGGGATGGGCAAGTTTTCATGACAGCAAGACCTTTCAAGTCGTGCACGGGACGTGATGCACGCGTAACCCATGGTACACGCCAGGCCACGGGTTGGTGGAGGCGTCCGCGTCCGGGCCGCACGATGCGTCGCGGATCTGAGGTGGGTGCACTCCCGAAGCGTAGGAGTCACAGCCACAGTGTCGGCCCCGACTGGACGACGCTGGCTTGGGCAGAGCCCCGCCTACGGCGTCGAATCTGGTTTGACGAGGAAGCCCAGCGCCGCTTCGGGGGAGACCTCGCTATCGCCCTCGGCCAGCTCCTCCGCGAGGAGCCGACGGGCGCGGTGGATCCGGGAGCGAACCGTAGAGGCCGGCACGTTCAGGACATCTGCGATCTCTCGCGATGTCAGGTCTTCCCAATATCGAAGTTCAAGTACGAGCTGGACGTCGGCGGGCAGCCGATGCATCGCCTCTTGGAGAGTGCGTTCTTGGAGCTGCTGGGAGTACCCGCCCGAGGCTCCGCCAAGCGCGTCTTCCATGCTGGTGTGAATGGGGTCGAACCCCTTCGCACTACGCTGGCGTAGGTGTCCGTACAACTTGAACCGGGCGATACCCAGGACGTACGCTTTGAAGCTGGCAACCTGCGGGAGTCGTTCCACCTGCTCCACGCACGCGAGCATGGTCTGCTGGACCAGGTCCTCTGATGCCGCCGCGACCTTTGTGTAGAAGAAGCCGTGCAGCCAATCGAAGTGTCGGCGCAGGAGCGTCTCCCCGGCCTCTCGATCGCCCGCTGCCCAGCGGACCAGCAAGGCGCCATCGGGCTCACCGTCCGGCACCGCGAGATCGTATCACGCGGCCTGTGTGCTCACGACGACTTGAAAGTGCAGGGGGGTCCCTCACCATCGCTACGCTGGGTGCTCGGTTTGCGTCGCGGACCCCGATCCGGAAGGACCGCAACGGTCTATCCTGCAGTGGACGATGTTGGGACGAGCGAGGATCGACTCCCTCGAACTCGCGCGCGCGCGCGAGACGACCGTCGCACGTCTGCTTGGACGCGAGGAACCCCCGCTCCGCGTCGGGCGCTATGAGGTTCGCGCCTTGCTGGGCCAGGGAGGGTACGGGACCGTCTGGGAGGCTTGGGATCTCCGACTTCGCCGTACGGTGGCGCTGAAACGACTTCGCAAGGGCCTACCCGACCAGGTCGAGCGTCTCCGTGAGGAGGCCCGAATCCTCGCAGAAATTCGGCACCCTGCCGTGCTCGAAATCTACGAGATCGTTCACCACGACGAGGCGGTCTTCGTCGCCCTCGAGCATGTTCGTGGCCAGAGCCTCGGCGCGTGGCTGGAGACCCGGCCGACCCGAAGAGCAATCGAGTCCGTCTTCCGACAGGCCGCGGAGGTTCTGGCGGCGCTCCACGACGCCGGCATCGTTCACGGCGACTTCAAGCCTGAGAACGTGATGGTTCTTCCCGGCCTGCGGCTGAAGCTGCTGGACTTCGGGCTGGCCCGCCACGTTGGCGAAGACGGCCGACCTCAGGCCGGGACACCCAAGTACATGGCACCCGAGCTGCGGAAGGGCGCGGCGATCACCCCTGCTTCTGACCAGTATGCGCTGTGCGTTGCCTGGCTCGATGCCGTGACCCATCGCAAGACGGACGCCGCAGACGTGACCGGCCGCTCCCGCACGCGGGGGCCGGTGCGCGCGCTGACGCGCGGGACGATGACCGAGCCGGCCGAGCGATGGCCTTCGCTGCATGCGTTGCTCGCAGCGCGGGTGCGAGGGGACCTTCGGCGATACCTGTGGTGGGGGGCCTTCCCGGCGGTCCTGTGTGCTGCGTTCCTCGTCCCCGGCCTCGGCGAGCGCACCATCGACTGCGATCGGTCCGCACAGGACATCGTCACGGACTGGAACCCGCGAATCGAGGCGAGCATCCACGAGCGCATGAGCGCGTTGGACCTGCCACACGCCGAAGCGACGGTCGACCGAGTCCAGCAGCGCCTCGATACATACGCCGAGCAGTGGATGGCGGCGAAACGCGGCGCGTGCGAACGGGGACGCGACAACGACGCCTCGATGCGGTTCCTGGACCATGAGACGCGCTGCCTCGAGCAGCGGCGCGCCTCGTTTGCAGCGACCGTGGAGGTCCTGCAGCACCCAGACCCCAACACCGTCGATCGAGCGGTCTCTTTGGTCAGCGAGCTCGCCCCGGTGGCGGACTGCGAAGACCCCGACGTCGGGCCTGGGCGACTCGCAGCGGGCGCCCCGCTGGACCAGGCCATGCTCGACGAACTTGGCGAAGTGGACGCCCGCCTCGCTCGCGCATTCGTCCTCCAGTCGGCCGGACGTCACGAACAGGCGCGCGTGGCCCTGGACGAGGTCATCGACCGCATGGCGCCCCTGGACTCGCCGACCCTCAGAGTGCGGGCCGACCTCCTCGACGCCATTCTCGAGTTTCGAAGCGGATCGATCGAACGGGCCCGGAACCAGCTCGAGCGATGCTACCTCGCGGCGGTCGAGCTGGGGCTCGACGACGTGGCGCTTCGAGCTGTGACGCACCAGGTCGACCTGATCGGCGGCAGTCTCGAGGAGACCGCGGACGTCGAGCGATGGTTGCGTCTGGGAGATGCTCTGACGCTCGCCCAAGGCGACCCTCATGCTCGTGCGAAATTTCTGTGGGCGCGGGCCCGCGCGAAGTTGCGACAAGCAGACGTCTCGGGGGCATCGGCAGATGTCCAACAGGCGATGGACGGACTGTCCGCCGATGACCCGGCGCTCGCCGTGACGCTGGCCCTCCTTCGGGTTTTCGCAGGGTCTCTCGCCGTGCGCAGCGGCGGCTTGGCGGAGGCGAAATCCCACAACGAAGCGGCCGCCGCGATGCTGTCGAATCTGATGGGTGAGCACCACCCCACGCGGGCGACGGTGCTGGCCAATCAAGGCTATATCGCGCGGGTTGAGGGTCGTGACGAGGATGCGGAGCGACTCTATCGTGCGGCGCTGCGAATCTCGGAAGGCACGCGAGCCCACAGCCCCAGTACGGCCGGGATCCTGATGAACCTCGGGGCGGCTCGGGGACGTCGCGGTGATTCGCGAGAAGCACGGGCGCTGTACGGCCGCGCCATCGAGCTGTACGAGCGCGCTTTGGGGCCTGATCACCCGAAGGTCGCCGAAGCGCTGACGAACCTGGGCTCGCGACTCCGCGAAGACGGCGATTACGACCAGGCGCGAACCCTTCTCGAGCGCGCCCTGGTCATCGAGCGCTCGGCCAGGAGGTCCGAACACCCCTCGCTGGGGATCGTGCGCTTCAACCTTGGCGAGCTCGACCTCGCCCAGGGCCGCGATGAGCGGGCGCTGGATCATTTCTTGGCGGTGGCGCAGACCTCAGGCTCTGCGCCGCACCTCCGGCGCCAGCATGCCTATGCCCTGGGCGGGTCCGGACGGGCTCGCCTCGCGCTGAGAGATTTCGACGGTGCGGTCTCGGATCTCGAAGAGGCGCTGGACCAGCTGAAGTCGATGGCCGCGGAGGAGGACGAGCGAGCCGAACTCGAACACGCCCTCGCGAATGCCCGACGTGGCCGCGACGGTACCCAGGCACGCCGCGGCTCGCCTGGCTCCGCGGGGCGTTGAAGCCGTCGCGGCCAGGCGGGGTCTGCACCGACTGGGTTGGCTCAGTTCGCGACGAATTCGTCGCACTCCTGCCTGCTCATGGTGGGATTGCAGAAGTCGACCCCATAGCGATCTCGGAGCTGCTCGTAGAACTCGGGCTCGTTCTCGGCGATGTACTCGATGGCGCAGTCGACCGCCGCATGCAGACCCGGCTCCTGCTCTTCGATGGCCGGGGTGAAGAACAGCGCCGCACCCGTTCCCCACACCCGCGCGAATCGATCTTCGTCGAGGTCGAGGACGAAACCGTCGGTTTGCAGCGCGGTGTCTCCAAGGGTCGCGCCAAAGGTCGCGTCGGCCTCACCGTCGAGCACGGCCTGTTCGATGGTCCGGTCCGCGTCGGCATCGGGCGCGATGTCTGCTGCGTAGAGGATCTCGAGATCGATACCCTCTTCGGCAGCGAGCAGCTTCAGGTAGAAGTCCTGGTTCGTGCCGGTCGCGGTCACCGCGATCGTCTTGCCGTCGACGGCGGCCGCCACCCCGTTCGAGAAATCGAACGCTGCGGCGTCCTGCGGCGCGAAGTTGAATGCCGTCTGGGATGGACCGAAGCCATAGCGAGTGCTCGTCGGAAAGTGGTTCACCCGGCGGTCGGAATCCGACATGATCGAGATCGCGAGGTCTGCTTCTCCCCTGTGCAAAGCTGGGAGCAGTCCCTCATCCTCGGCGGTCGGTGGGTAGCTGATCGACACGTCAGACGGGTCGACTTCACAGCAGCCGGTGCCCCAGTCATGGGTCCGTACCTCGTGGTCGCGGCCGATGATCTCCATGAGACGCTCAAGGTACTCGATATCGAAGCCGACGAGCTCTCCCGAGTCGTCTGCGTAGTTCCAGGGTTCCCACTGGCCAACCGTGAGGACTGTGAGGACCTCCGTGCCGGGATGCTCGCAGCCGGTGGGGAGCGTCTTGGGCCCGTCCGCGTCGTCTGCGTCGTCCGCGTCGGGAGCGTCTGCCTTGCCGGAACCGTCCGGGTTGGCGACGGGGTCGGCGGTCTCGGCGTCACAGGCCGTGATTGCGAGGCAAACAAGGATGGGGCCGAGGTGTTTGGTGATGTGTTGCATCGGTCGTCTCAAGTAGCCAGTGTGGTTTTGAGACCGAAGTGTCCACACATGTCGTCATTTATTCTCGTAGGCATTGCGCAACTGACGCGGTGTGGATCCCGTACGATGGAGGCGTGCGGAGTTGGTGTGTCGTCGGAATGCTCGGCTTGGCTGCGGCGGGTCCGCTGACTTCGAGCTGCGGCGTGACGGGGGCGTTCGAATGCACAAGCGCCAACGACTGCCAGGACAATGGAATCCAGGGGCAATGTGAGGCTACGGGGTGGTGCAGCTTTCCCGATGCCGACTGCGATGGTGGTCAGCGCTACGGGCAATACGCCGGAGATGGACTCAACGGCCAATGCGTCGCCGTCACCCCCGGGAGTTCGAGCACCAGCACCAGCGTGACCGGAGTCCAGACCGCAACCGGAACAACGGACGCCTCGAGTTCAACGACCAGCACCGCGAGCACCGACGAGACTCCCAGCTCGTCCTCGACGACCTCGGATCTCACGGTGGGATCAACCTCAAGTGCGAGCTCAGGTTCGGGCTCTGCCGGCTCCGGTTCGACCGGATTGGAGGTGCTCTGTAGCGAGATCGACGACGCAACGGTTGCCCTCTACCCGTTTGATGGGGGTCTGCCCCTGCTCGACGCCACCGGGATGCACGACGGATTCTTGGCTGGGGCCCAAGAACTCTCCACGGTGCCGGGGCGAAGGGGCTGTACCGAAGCCCTACGGGGGGCCTCTTCGGGCTTCGGAGTCATCCCCGATCACCCGGACTTCGCGCTGACCGAGGGCTCGTTCGACCTGTGGTTTCGGACCGAGAGCCCCCTGTCCAACGCGACGGGAATTGTCTCTCGCGATGCTTCTGCCAGCCCGGTCCCCGGCCACCTCACCTTGTTCATGAGCGAGGTCGAGGACGGTGACTACGACGAGCTTGGGCACTTGGCGGTTCGGCTGCAGGGGACGATGGCGCAGGGCGTGCGGTGCTCCGAAGTCCCCCTGCCTTTGGACCAGTGGGTACACATCGGCGTCAACTTCGGCCCGCCCTCTCTCCAGCTCTTTATCGATGGGCAGCTCCAGAGCCGAGCGGGCACGGTCAGCGTGGGCAACAGCAACTTCGTGCCGTGCAACACGGACACGGTGCTGGGAATCGACGGCAACACCAACCCGTGGACGGTCATGGCCAGCTCGATTTCTTCCGACGAAGGGGACTACACCCCCACCATCGGATTTGCGAACGGCGCGACGCTCGACGACTTTCGCATCAGCTCGGTGCGTCGCGACTTTTCGGATTGAGCCACTCCACGGGTCTGGTCGCCGCGTCGGTGGCGCTTCACGCTGGTCCGAGATGGTTTACCGTAGGCTCCGGCAATCTCCCGCGGTACCCCACGCGCAGGGCTACAATCCCGCGTGGCCACCCCAGGCAGGCAAATCCGCGCGGTTCGCCCGCCTTCGTGCAAGCTTGAAAGTGAATCGATTTGACCTCGAAACACCCCATCCTCCAGACCCTTCGCGCCTCCTCCGGCACCGCAACCACCCAGGGGCTGTCCGACCGCTGGATCGACGCCTTCGCGGATGATGCGTCCCTTCGCCGCGCGCTCTCGCTGGCCGAGGCGTCGTGGAACGCGCTGGGGAAACATGAGCGAGCACTGGTCGAGGCGCCTGAGGCAGAAGCCGCGGCCAAGCTTCAGCAGGGCTACGCCAACTTCTATTCGCCCGAATCGATCTGCCCGTACGTGGCACTCGCGGCGGCCGGCCCATGGATCATCACGGCCTACGGTGCGGTCGTGTACGAGACCGGCGGCTACGGAATGCTCGGTTCCGGCCACAACCCCGACCACGTCGAGCCCCACCTCGCCTCGCCGCAGGTGATGGCCAACATCATGACGCCAAGCTTTGCGCAGCGCCGCTTCATGGGCGCCCTGGCCTGCGAGTGCGCCTATGGCCGGGGAACGAATCCGTTCGAGCGCTTCTCGTGCTTGAACTCGGGGTCCGAAGGGATGGCGCTCGCGCTGCGGCTGTGCGACATGAACGCGTTCGCGCTGACCGAGCCTGGTGGGCGCTACGAAGGCCGGAGAGCATGGACCGTGTCCATGAAAGGCTCGTTCCACGGGCGCACCGACCTCCCGGCGCGGATCTCCGACAGTACGCGGCCGTCGTACGCCTCCAAACTCGCCTCGTACCGCGAACGACCCAACCGCAAGGTGGTCCCGCTCAACGACGTGGCCGCTCTGCATGCTGTGTTCGCCGAGGCGGAGCGCAGTGGTGCGTACATCCAGGCGGTCGCGATCGAGCCGGTTCAGGGCGAAGGCAACCCCGGGATGCCGATGACGCGCGAGTACTACGACGCTGCCCGCAAGGTGACCGCCGAGGCGGATGCGTTCCTCGTCCTCGACGCGATCCAAGCGGGGCTTCGTACCTACGGCTGCCTCAGTCACATGAGCGCGCCGGGGTTCACCGATGCTGCGGTGCCGGACATCGAAGTCTGGTCCAAGGCACTCAACGCCGGTCAGTATCCGATCAGCGTCGTGGGCATGGGCCCCCGCGCCTCCGCGGTGTTCGCCCCTGGTACCTACGGCAACACGATGACCACCAACCCCCGCGCCCTCGACGTGGCGACCGCCGTGCTCGAAGGCATCGACGAAGACCTCCGCCGCAACATCCGCGAGCGAGGGAGCGAGTTGGTCGAGAAGCTTGCCGCTCTGGGCTCGGAGATGCCCGGGATGTTCGGCAAGGCGCAGGGCACGGGCCTGCTCGCGAGCGTCGAGGTCAACGCCTCGATCCCAGTCGTTGCCGCCGACGGCCTGGAGCGGAGGTGTCGGGAACGGGGCCTCAACGTGATCCACGGTGGCCCCAACTCGCTGCGCTTTACCCCGCGCTTTGCAGTGACGTCAGCGGAGCTGGACCTCGTCCTCGACCTCGTGCGCGAAGCGGCGAAGTCGTTCGAGTAGTCGCGCACGCTGCCCCGTCGCTGCGGCGGGGCACCCTTCCTTGAGGCCACCAACCCATGCACTCGCCCCTCGAAGACACATCGACGCCCGTCCGGATCATTCCGCTGTATCGCCGCGGACAGTCGTTTCTCAGGGCCGCCTGGGCGATGTCCATGATCCTGGGGGTGTTCGTCGGTTCGGCTGTCTGCGCCAATGCGTTGGAGCGGGGCTGGCTGCAGCGTGACCAAGAGGATCTGTACTGGTACGTGGGCGCGATCATCCTCGGGTCGGCGGCATCGCTGGCAACCCTCACGTATCTGGTCCAACGCCTGATTCGCGCGCGCGTTGAGCGATGGTCCCTGCGTTGGGATCCAGCCGGGATGAGCCTCGTGTCTTCCAAGCGCGGCGCGACGTGGACCTATCCTCGAGCGTCCTTGGGGCTGACCCTCGGTTCGTACTACGGGACCGGAACGGAGCATCGGTCGGTTCATCTGATCACGCTTTGCATTGCGGGTCCGTCGGGTCCAATGCTTGTTCTGGGGTGTGACTATGCCTTGGTGCCCGGAGGTGTCAGCGTGCGGTCCGGTGGGGGAGAGCCCGACTACAGCATCGTTCCCCGCGACTTCCTCGACCTTCTTCGAACGATCGCCCCCGACAAGCCCGAGCTTCGCGCTCACCTCGAGGCGTTTGTGGCCAAAGGGCTCGGCGGCTCGCTCCCCTTGCGGTGAGGGCAACTACGAGTCTCGGCGCCGGCGAGGCCGCCAGAACGCCATGACGAAGAATGGCAGCGCCAGCAGTGGCGGTAGCAGTCGCAGGACCTCGGTGAGCAGCGCACTCCAGTCGAAGGGCTTGTGCTGGTGTTGCACCTCGACTACGGCCGTCGCGACAGTTCGTGCCTGGTCCTGGTCGGTGCGCTTGGAGACCGGGGGCGGCGGTCGCTTTGTGTGGCAGGCCAGCGAGCCCGTATCGATGGACTCGCCACGGAGTGCGCCGGCCTTGGCCGCGAGCTGCACGAACTGGTGGCGATAGCAGTCTGCATCGGACCCCATAGAATCCCGAGCCAGGCCGACGATCTCGGCATAGCTCGTCTTGGCCTGAGCGTCGTGCCCCCGCATCTTCTGCCCCATCATCGCGACGGCAGCAGAGAACCGGTAGTCGTCGGAGGACTCCGCGAGGTCGCGTCCGGTGTCGCTGACGGGGACGCTGATCCGCTTGCTGCGTTCGGAGTCGGGCGCCTTGTAGCGAAGATTCAAGGTCATCAACGGGTCGTCGCCAGCACCTTGGGCTGGGACGATTTCGTAGAGCGCAGTGACGGTGTGGCCGGCACCGATCTCACCGGCATCCTTCGTGTCGTCGTCGAAGTCGTGATGGGCGAGGGCTCGGTTCTCATAGCCGATGAGTCGGTGCGAAGCGACCTGGCTGGGGTCGAACTGGACCTGGATCTTCACGTCCTTGGCGATGGTCTGCAGCATCGCGCCGGACTCCTTCACCAGCACCTTGTGGGCTTCCATCTCACTGTCAAGGTAGGCGTAGTTGCCGTTCCCCTTGTCGGCAAGCTGCTCCATCATGTGGTCGTTGAAGTTGCTTCCGCCCACGCTGAGTACGGACAGGAATACGCCTGTCTTTCGCTTGGCTTCGATGAGCTTCATCAACGCGTCGTGGTCGGTCGTGCCCACGTTGAAATCGCCGTCGGTTGCGATCAACACCCGATTGATGCCCCCCTGGATGAACGAGCGCTGCGCGAGCTTGTAGGCGAGGTGAATGCCCTGTGCCCCGTTGGTGCTGCCGCCGGATCCGAGTCGATGGAGCGCCTCGTCGATCTTGTGGTGATCGGCGCCAGAGGTCGGTGGGAGTACGGCTCCCGCGGCGCCGGCATAGACCACCAGCGAGATCCGGTCGCGAACGTTCATTTGGGCTGCGAGCGCCGACAGTCCCGTCTTGACCAGTCCGAGCTTGCCCGGGCTCGACATCGATCCCGACACGTCGATGAGAAATACGAGGTTGCGCGGTGGGCTCTCGCCCGGGTCTACACTCTTGCCCTGGATCCCGATATGGACGATCCGGTGCGATGCATCCCATGGCGCGGGCCCGACCTCGGTTGTGATCGAGAACGGGGCGTCGCCGCTGGGTTGGCCGTAGTCGTAGTCGAAGTAGTTCACCATCTCCTCGGTCCGGACAGCCTCGGGCGATGGCATCTGTCCGTGGTTGAGGGATCTCCGGGCGTTGGCATAGGCGGCTGTGTCGACGTCGATCGAAAAGGTCGATTTGGGGTCGGCGAGCGTCTGCACGAATCCGCGAAGCTCCCCGCGGTCGTAGCGCTCCTGCCGGGGTTGGGCGGATGTACCGACGAGCCCAAGCCCACCCACGCCGTAGGACTCGCCGACTCCTGTCCCCGTCAACCCGCCCCAGGCGTCTTGATCATCCCTCGCCACCGACAAAGCACCTCCATGGGGCGAGGCGAGGAAGTGGCCAGAGTCTTGCTGGATCTGTCCAAGGATCCCCGCGCTTTGGGCCTGAGCGTCCGGGTCGAAGTTCCGCGCCATCTGGGGAACCACGCTCTGAGGCCCTTTCACCGCGTACAAACCCGATTTCTTCTTGGACGAGGGCCTGCCCATCTTGCCCTCCTCGCCCCTGTGTCTGTGACCGCCTTCATGGATCGCCATCGACGATTGGGCACCGACCGAGAGTTCGGCCGTCTCGAGCTCCATAGACTCCGGCGCCGTCTCGTCGTTCAAACCGAGACGCTCGACGTTCAGCGCCACGCCGGCCGCGAACAGTGACAACCCCGTGAAGACGAGCAATGGACGTCGCCACGGCGCGGGCGGCAGCCACATCGGGTCGGGCGAATCAGAGCTCGCGGAAGCGTCGGGTTGAGCGGGCGTCGAATCCATCTGGGGTACCTCGCAGGGGCAAGACATCGACCCGGCTCGAAGGTTCCCTGCCACGATGGATGATCTGGGCCGGAGCTTTTTCGCGCTCGCTTCCCCGCTCCTGCTGCCCTCCTCAAAACGCTGGCTGCGCCGCCGTCACGAGTTCCCGCCCTA
>CAYGTG010000052.1:0-16562 GCA_964352485.1 uncultured Nannocystaceae bacterium
CTGCCGACGAGACCGTGTCGGACCGATTCGGTCGAGTCGAACTCCCAGAGGGATATCCAGAGGTCTTCGGAAAGTACGTGCTCGTGCGGCCGATGGCGCGGGGCGGAATGGGCGAGCTCTTCATCGCCGCCTCTGGAGAGACCGGCGGATTCGAGAAGCTTTGTGTCGTCAAGAAGGTGTTGCACAGCCTCGAAGATGGCGCGGTGCACCGCCGGTTTCTCGATGAGGCCAAGGTCGTGGTGCGGCTCAATCACGCCAACCTCGTACAGGTCTTCGATGCGGGCAAAGTCGACGAGGAGTACTACCTCGCGATGGAGTTGGTGGAGGGCAAGGACCTCCGCGCGGTTTGGAACCGGTGCGCGCAGCTGCACCGACGCATCCCCGTCGACATCGCGATCTTCATCGTCCGCGAGGTGCTGCGAGGCCTGCACTACGTGCACGATGCGATGGGGCTAGACCTCGTCCATCGTGACATCTCTCCGCCCAACGTCCTGGTGGGCTACCGCGGCGACGTTAAACTCACCGACTTCGGGCTCGCCAAGAGTTCAATCAAACGCGAGATGACAAGCCCCGGCGTCGTCTTCGGTCGCTACAGCTACCTCTCGCCCGAGCAGGCCAAGGGACTCCCGGCCGATCGACGGACCGACATCTACGCGTGCGCGATTGTGTTGTGGGAGCTTCTGACCGGCCGGCAGCTGTTCCCGTCCGGGGGGCGCTCGCACACCGAGGCGTTGGACGCCGTTCGCAATCCCAAGGCGGACGCGCCGTCGTCCCTCGTTCCGGGGATCCCCGAAGGTCTCGATGACATCGTCCTTCGTGGTCTGACCCGTGACCGCGAGGACCGCTATCAAGCAGCGGGCGAGTTCAGAGCGGCGCTGTCGGACATTCTCGCCAAGAACTTCCCGACCGCGGATGCCGATCGGGTCGCCGAGTTCATGCGCGACATCTTCGCTCGCGAAGCGAAGATGGAGCAGCGAGACTACCTCGATCTATCTTCCCACGACTTCTCCGACCTGCGGGCGCAGGGCGATGAGAGCGAGCTGATCAGCATCAGCGACGTGGTCGCGAGCTTGCACCGCAAGCCGCGCTCCACGATGGAACTCGGCGACTCGGACATCGTCGAACTCAAGGGGCGCTCCGGCAGCCGCTGGGACGAAAAGCCCGACGCCGCGTCTTTGGCCGAGGCCGCCGCCACGTGGGTGGGCCGGGTTATCGCGCAGCGGTATCGCGTCGAGTCGCTGATCGGCCTCGGCGGGATGGGGGCGGTTTTCCGAGTCAAGCACCTGGTGCTGGGCAAGACCTTCGCCCTCAAGGTGTTGCACAGCCACTACACCCGGGATGCGGATGTCATCGCGCGGTTCATGCGGGAGGCTCGCGCGGCGTCACAGACCGGTCATCCGCACATCATCGATGTGCTCGACGTTGGCACGAACGACGAGGGCGACGTCTACTTCGTCATGGAACTCCTCGAGGGGCAAAACCTCGGGGAAGCGATCAAGCGCGAAGGACCCCTGGCCGTCCGCCGCGCTGTGCATATCGCTCGGCAGGTCTGTCAGGCCCTCTCGGCCGCACACGCCGCGGGCATCATCCATCGCGACCTGAAGTCCGAGAACATCATCCTCACCCCCCGCGGCAAGGATCCGGACTTCGTGAAGGTGCTCGATTTCGGCATCTGCAAACAGATGGACGGTGAGTCGGGGACGACGTCGCCAGGCCTCATCATGGGCTCGCCGGACTACATGGCACCAGAGCAGGGGGCCGGCCTCGACGCGACCATCGCCAGCGACATCTACGCGATGGGCTGCATCCTGTTCGAGATGATGACCGGGCGGATGCCATTCCAGGGGCGCAACGCGGTCGACGTGCTCATGCAAAAGGGCGCCCGAGAGGCCGACACCGTCACGGTGTATCGACCAGAGGTTCCGACCCCTGTCGCCTCGGCCATCGGGCGCTGCCTCAAGCGTCAACCCGGCGACCGGCCGCCCTCGATGCGCTCGCTGGAGTACGAGCTGACCCGTGCCATCGACGGCCGAGCATCCGCCGTCGCCAACGTGTTGGGGATGGAGCCCAGGGATGAGCGCACCGACGATGCCGGGGCGAGTCTGAGCATGAACCGGGCGGCGATCGCCACGATGGGCGAGGGGGTGTACGGCCGCGACTACGAGCAGCAGGACTTCACCCAGATCGCTCCGCCGCCTCGCGACCCCGCGTTGCTGACGGGCTCGCTGCCGATGGTTCCGCCCGAAGGAACCCCTCTCGATGCTCCCAACGGCACCTCGGAGGATGTCGATGTCACGCCGGCCAAGCCCCGCTCGGCCGTTCGCGCGCTGTTCCTCATCGCCCTGGGCGGAGCGCTGGCCGTCGGCGTGTTGGCTGTGGCCTTGCCCGGCGGGGTGGGGAGTCTCTTCGGGGACGAGCCCGCGGACCGGGCCAAAGACCACCCCCCCGCGCCACGACCTCCGACACCAACATCGACCGACAAGGTCGGAGTCCCCCCCGCCACTCCGAAGATCGACGTGCCCGCTCCAGCCGCGCTGAAGCCCGACGTCGGGGGTCCCGCTGACGTCCCCGGCCTCGACGCGGCCCCGGTGACCGATGACGGGCCGGACACTGGCGCACCGGAGCCGGCGCAGCCCAGCGACGACGAGGACTACGAGGACCCGCAAGCCATCGTCGCGCTTGCGGAGGCGGCGCTCAAAGCCAAGCGGTGGACGACGCCCTCCAAGGACAGCCTCGCGTCCCACCTCTCGCGCCTTCAGCTCCTGGCGCCCGGAGACGAATCACTGGCACGGCTCCGCAAGGATGCGGCGCAGACCCTGCTCCCCGAAGGAGACGACGCCCTCAAAAAGAAGCGCTGGACGGATGCGGTCATCGCATACCGAAACCTGCGCTCGATCTGGCCCGACCACGCCGCCGCGCGCGAAGGCCTCGTGGAGGCGCTGGCTGCACAAGCGCGGGTGCTGCGAAAACTCGATGACCACGAAGGCGGCCTGGCATCCGCTGACGAATGGCTCAACGTGCAGCCCAACGACTTCGACGCGCTGATGCTGCGGGGCGACATGCTCTACGCGTTGTCGCGCTACGCCGAAGCGAAGGACACGTACCGCCTCGCGCGCAAAGAGAAGCCGCGCTCGAAGGTGGCCAAAGAGAAGTTCTTCAAGGCATCGCGGCAGGCGCGACGCAAGGGCAAGTAGCCGAGCTGCGGCTTCGTTCGGCCGCGCTCGTACTTCAGTTCTGAAGTCCGTTCCGGGTTTGTGCCCACCCGAACGCTACGTAGCAAGAGAGTGGAGCGTCCCGGAGGGATGCGCAGCGGAAACGACAGAAGGTACCGAGCATAGTTCCCACCCGGCACGGACTTCAGGCGCGAGGTACTCGTGGGCTATCCGCCGGTGAAGAACAGCAGGCTGACCAGCACGAAGCACGGCATCAGGACCAGCCCAGACCACTTCATGTAGCCGAAGAAGCTGGGCATCTCGATCTTCTGTTCTTCGGCGATCGCCTTGACCATGAAGTTGGGTCCGTTGCCGATGTACGTGTTGGCACCCATGAAGACGGCGCCGACCGAGATGGCCTGCAGGATGACCACGGGGATCGTAATGACGTCGCTGACCAAGGCTCCGCTGAGTTGGCCGTGCTCGACCATGCCCTTGGCCGTCTCGAAGAACACGACGTAGGTCGGAGCGTTGTCCAGGACGCTCGAGAGCAGTCCCGTCACCCAAAAGAACTTGGCCGGGCTGTCGACGCCAAGCTCCCCGCCGCGTGCCGACAGGAGGATCTGCGCGGGGATCATCGTAAGAAAGATGCCGATGAACAGCGCGGCAACCTCAAGGATGGGGAACCAGGAAAACCGGTTCTTCTCCCGGATGGTGGCCTGGGTCATGGCCTTGGAGGCGACCGCGCAGCCGATCATGGCGGCTTCACGAAGGAACAAGCCGTACTCCGGCTTGATCAACGCCACGCACAGGACGATGCCGAGCAGCCAGATGATGTTGGACTTGCCTTCGATCGTGAGCGGCTCAACGGTGTTGGCGTCAAACTCTTTGACCTTGGCGCTCTCTCGTCTCCAAAAGTGGCGGTCGAGCAGATAGAACGCGGTCAGGAGGATGGCGCAGACGACGAGCATCTGGGGCCACAGGCTCAGCGTCCACAGGAACGGAACGCCGCGGAGGTAGCCGAGGAACAGGGGGGGGTCGCCGATCGGGAGCAGTGAGCCACCGATGTTGGACACCAAGAAGATGAAGAAGATGACGATGTGAACTTTGTAGCGCCGCTCGTGGTTGGTACGCAGCAGCGGCCGGATCAGCAGCATCGAAGCACCGGTCGTCCCGATGATGGAAGCTATCGAGGTTCCAAACAGCAGAAACTTCAGGTTGGTCCCCGGTGTCGCCCGCAAGTCGCCTTTGAGGAGGATGCCGCCTGAGACGTAGAACAGGGTCCCCAGCAGGACGATGAAGCTGACGTACTCCTCGATGACGTGCCACAGGGCCGTGTAATTGTGGGTGATGAACGTCACCCAGATGAGCGGGTAGGCGGCGAGGACCGCTCCGACCTTCAGCTTGTTTTCGTTTCTGTGCCACCAGTGCTCCAGACGGGTCAGCGGCAGCACTGCGATCGACAGCAGCATGATGACGAAAAAGGAGAGCATCCACATCGGCGGCAGCTCTCCGACTCCACCCCCCGATGCAAGTGCCGTCGCAGGCGCGAGCGCAGCAGTGAGCGCGAGCGCAGGGGCTAGAAGCCGGCGAGTGAAGTGCGGTCGATGGGCAAGCGACGAGCGGGTGAGCATGGGGTCCTCCGAGACCGTCTGGTGCCTACCCCAACGTAGACACGTCGATGGTAGACTCTCGCCCGGCTGCGCCGCCACCCCGTGGGGCGTCCCTTTTTTGGTGCATACTGCCGCGTGTCCGCGTCGTCGACGGAAGCTTCGGCCCTCGAGCATCTCGAGTGGAGTCGCCTCGCTCAGCGAGTCTTCGATGCCCTCGCATCGGTTGCTGCAACCCATCGCCTCGCCGCAGAGAATGAGGAGCAGTCCGTCATCGACGATGCTGTACTGCCCCGTCAGCGGGACGTCATCGCGGTGCGGCGGTCGTTTGATGAGCTGCGGGGCCTCGAGGTTACCCTCGAAGCGGCGCGGGAGTGTCCGGATGTGCCGCACCGAATCGGCCCTCTGTTGTCGGTCGTGCTCGATGTTGTGCCGCTTTTGGAACGGGCGCAGCGCGCCTCCGCGCTGGATGTGGAGGAACTTTGCATGGTGCAGGACCTGGTCGTCGCGGCCGACGACATCGCGGCGGTGTTCCGAGCCGCAACGTCACGACTCGCAGACACGATCGAGGCGCAGGAAGGCGATCGTGGCAAGGTGGCGGCCCTGCAGGCTCGGTTGGGTCCACTGGCCCCGCCTGGGACCCTGCGCTCCGAGCTCGACCGGTCCCTGGAGCGCGGGTCGGAACCCCGACTCTCCGATACCGCGAGCCCGCGGCTTGGGGGATTGAGGCGAAACGTCCTTGGCACACGGCAAGGCTTGACGACCGCGGCCGACCGTTTGGTCCGCAAACCGGAGATCGCTCGGGCGCTGGCCGATACGTACTGGACGGATCGGGAAGGTCGCGTGGTGCTTCCGGTCCGGACCGACGCCTTTTCGCGGGCCGGGAGCCATGGAACCGTGTCGGGGATCATTCACGGCTCCTCGAAGACCGGGGCCACGTTGTTTGTCGAGCCGCAGGCGTTGGTCGAAGCTGGAAACGCCTGGCGTGAGGCCACCGTCGCGGTGCGGGCGGAGGAACGACGCATCCTCGCCGAGCTCTCCTCGCGAGTCGGGCAGGCGTCCGAGGCGTTGACCGCCAGCCTCGAGCAGCTGGTCTGGCTCGACCAACTCCACGCGCGGCTGGAGGTCTCGCGACTCCTCGGCGGGCTCGAGCCCGAGGTCTTCGAGCCCGAGGCGGGACGACGGCTCGACGTGGAGGCCGCGCGGCACCCCGTGATGACGCTCGCGGGGTTAGACGTGGTGCCCAACGACCTGCATGTCGAGCACTGTGGCGCGCTGATCATCTCGGGGCCCAACGCGGGCGGAAAGACCGTTGCGCTCAAGACGCTGGGGTTGTGCGTGTTGATGGCCCAAGCCGGGCTCCGCATTCCGACGTCAGCGCCCGCTTCGATTCCTTTGTTTCGCAGCATCGTGACCGATGTCGGTGATGACCAGTCCATCGTGGGAGGTCTTTCGACATTTTCAGCCCACATGGGGCACGTCCGCGACGCCCTCGAACACGCGGCCGCCGATGGGCCCGGGACGCTGGTGCTGTTGGACGAGGTCGCCGTCGGGACCGATCCGGAGCAAGGGGCCGCGCTCGCCGAGGCGCTCCTGCGTGAGCTGGTCGAGCGTCGAGCGACGCTGGTGATCACCACGCACTACGAGCGCCTCAAGCTCCTCGCCTCCGAGGACGCGACCCGTTTCTTCAATGCTGCGGTCGGCTTCGACTTCGAAGCGATGCGTCCGACCTTCACCGTTCGCATGGGCGCGCCAGGGGCCAGCTCGGCGCTGACCGTAGCGCGGCGACTTGGGCTGCCCGATGTCGTCTTGGACCGCGCACGGGCGATGCTCGATGACAGCCGGCTTCAGGTCGACGCACTGCTGCGCGACGTCGAAGCCCACCGCGAGCGGCTCGCCTCGGAGATCCGCGAAGCCGAGCGCGAACGACGGACGCTCGAGGCACAGCGGGTCAGTCTCGAGCAGCGGGAACGTCGAGAGGAAGAGAGCGCCGCAACGAAGCGCGCCAAGGCGCACGCCGCCGCGACGGCCGAGCTTCGTGACCTCGAAAATGAGATCAAGCGACGTCGCAAGGCGCTGCGCAAGGCGGAGACGAGCCGCGACAAAGGCGGCGTGTCCGATGGGGAGGCTCGGGAGTTCGCCCGAGACGCCAAGGAATCCGTCCGACGCGGCAAGCTCCCGCAGGCGCCGGCCAAGGCAGAGGCTGTGTCGTCGATCGCGGTCGGCGACCGGGTCTTCGTCTCCTCGCTCGGGATGGAAGGGCAGGTGCTCGACGTCAAAGGCGAGAAGGTTCGTGTCCAGCTCCCGCTGGCCAAGGTCACGGTCCGTCGCGACGAAATCGGCCGGGGTACCAAGAAGACCAAGACCAAGCCGAAACCGGCAAAGGTGTCGCTGCCACGCACCAGCGGCGTCGCCAAGTTCTTTGGGACCGATGCGGTGCCGGTCGAGGCAAGGCACGACAACGTGATCGACGTACGCGGCAACCGAGCCGACGAAGCGGTGGTCATGCTCGAGGTCTTTTGCGACCGTGCCATCGCGGAGGATGTCGATGTCGTCATCGTTCGGCACGGGTATGGCACCGGTGCCTTGCGGAAGGCGGTGCGCGAGCACTTGGCCTACTTGCCCCATATCAAACAGCACCGAAGCGGTCTGCGGGACGAAGGGGGCGACGCCGTGACCGTGGTATGGATCAATCCGTGAGTCGTCGTCGCTCCGCGGTCGTTGCGTTGGGGTGGGTCGCGTTGGCCGCGGGCCCGGCGTCGGCCGGCCCAAACGAGGGCGCCACCCGGTCGATTTCGCGGGACGCGGAGCGGCCCTACACAGCGGTTGCCGGCGAGGGCGACGGATCTTCCACGGTCGTCAACCCGGCCAACCTCGGCTATCTCAACGCCGTCAACGGCGTGTTGGATGTTGGGTGGACGGTCCAAAACGCGCGTCGTCGAGGCAGTGGGGTTGGAGCCTTTGTGGGGATTCCGTTGCCCTCTGCCCGCCGGGCGCGTCGGTTGAGCCTCGGCGGTCCGCTGTTCGCACTCGGCTTTGGGTATCAGTATCTATCGCCGCTGCAGGCCGACACGCAGGTCAGCGAGCCCGAGTCACCCAGCCAGTCCGACAACCCGTACAGCAAGGTCACCGTCGCGGTTTCTTTGCCGATGATGCGGTGGGCCCGGGGCCTGTCGATCGGCCTGGCGTACTCGCGGCTGGTTTCGGTGGGGAACTTTCACGCAAACGCTAACTTCGTCGATCTCGCGGTCTCGTATCACGCGTCTCGGTTCATCGCGCTCGGCTTGGTGGCGCACACGGTCAACGTTCCTCGGACCGGACCCGAGACGGCCGTCGAGGTCGAAGTTGTCGATCAGAATGAAGACCCGAGGGTCACGGTGTCGAGCAATCGCTACGCACAGCCGCTGGTGCTCGAACCCGAGATCGCCATACGGCCGCTGGGTACCCCGCAGGTGGAGCTTGCCGGGGGAGTACGGTGGGCCCCCGGCTTGCCTGACGACGGCCCCGCCCGCTTCAAGACCTTCGTCGCGGAGCCGCGCGTCCGGGCGGCCGTGCAGTTCGGACCGGTGAAAGTCTTCGCGCAGGCCGACGTCATGCGGTATCTGCCGCCGATAGACGACTCCGTGGATCCGCGCGCAGCCGCCCGAATTACGGCGGGCCTGGAGTTCGTCGATGGTAATTTCGGGGTCGCGGCCGGCCTGCTGACCTCGGCGTCGGGACGTCGACCCTTCTCTGTCGATGGCGGGGTGGCTCGCTTGCGTCTCTCCGCGGAACGCTACGACGGCCTCGAGGCCGCCCCGCGCCGCGTCACGCGGCTACAGCTGAGCCGCTATCGGGGGGAGCGCGGGCTGTGGGAGCTGGTCCAGGCGCTGCACAGCGCGGGCGAGCAGGGCGGAATGGTTCTGCTGGAGACGCGCGGCACCAGCTTCGGTTGGGCGCAGGCCGAGGAGCTGCGCGAGGCGATACGGCGGGCGCGGCTGTCCGGCGCGCGGGTGTTGGCCTACGTAGAAGGCGACGGATTGCGGAGCTACTTCATTGCGTCTGCGGCCGAGACCATCATCGCGCATCCCAATGCCGACCTGTCCATCGTGGGCATGAGGGTAGAGACGTTCTTTTTTGCAGACCTGCTCTCAAAGCTGGGCGCCAAAGCCGAGTTCGTTCGCATCGCCGAGTATAAGTCCGTGCCCGAGACGTACGAGCGCACTGGACCCACGCCGCCGAGCGACCGGCAGCGGAAGCTGATGCACACCGATGTTTGGAACCACGTGTTGCGGGTGATCGCGCAAGATCGTGGGCAAGACCCGCGTTCGGTCAACCGCTGGATCGACGCGGCACCACTGCGGCCGGAGCGGGCGCAGCGTGAGGGGGTGGTCGACCGTCTGGCGTTTCCTGATGAACTCGACGCCACGCTCGAGAATCTGCTGGGGCGGAAGGTTCGAATCGCGGCTCCGCCGGAGCAGTCGTTTCACCAACACGACTTCGGACCTCGGCCGCGGGTCGCCGTGTTGGTGATCGAGGGCGACCTTTCCGATTCGAAGAGCTTCGAGATCCCTTTCATCCACCGGAAGGTGGCGGGCTCGGTCACCCTCACCAAGGAAATCGAGCGCCTCAGAGAGGACAAGAACGTCAAGGCCGTGGTCGTCCGCTGCAATACGCCGGGCGGTTCGGTCAAGGCCTCCGACGACATCGCGCGCGAGCTCGACCTCACCGACGCGGTCAAGCCGGTCATTATCTCGATGAGCGACGCGTGTGCCAGTGGTGGCTACTACATCGCGACCGGTGGCCGATTCATCTTCGCGGATGCCACGAGCAAGACCGGCAGCATCGGAATCTTCTACCCGAAGATCGACATCTCCGGCACGCTCGATAAGCTCGGCATCGAGGTCGACCGCATCACCTACGGCCGCCACGCCGCGATGCGTTCGTGGCTCAAGCCGTACACCGAGGAAGAGCGCGGAGCGGTGCTGCAGTCCCTGCAGGATGGCTATGCGCTGTTCACCCGGCGGGTCGCAGAGGCCCGGCAGATGTCGCTGTCGCGGGTCAACGAGGTCGCACGGGGCCGCGTTTGGTCGGGGGTTCGCGCCCAGCGGGTGGGGCTGGTCGACCGCCACGGCGGCCTGAGCGATGCGATCGATCGCGCGCTCGCAATCACCTCGCTCGATCCCGCAACCCTCGACGTGGCGTTCTATCCCGAGGAACCCTCGGGCGTGGAGAACCTGAGGCGCGTGTTCGCGTTTGACCTGCCGCTCGTTCGCTCGGGCGGGACCGCCTTCTCTGAGATGGCGAAGTCCGGCGGCTTTGGGCTCTCTGGAACGTTCTTGTCGGCCCTGCGCCGTCTGCCGGTCGGGCTTTGGCTCGCCGACGGTCCGGTGCCTTTGGCGATCGACGAGTCCGTCATGGTCATCGACGACTGATCGGCCGCCTCGGGCCACAGAGTGCACGAGGCCACAGCCAGCGCTTCAGCTCTACTGGAGCAGCCTTCGGATGCCGAGCGCGTGTTCGCTCGGAGTCTGACGCAGCAGGTCGATAAGGCGTGCGGAGTCGGCGGGTGGAGGCCGGGCGCGCGTCAGCGAGATGACATCTCCGGCTCGGAGCGGTGCTCGCTGTCGCCCGCCTCAGGCATCCTCCGGCTATAGCAAAGCCCCGCGCATCCATCGGACGAACGGGGCTGGTAGGGATGCGACGTGAAATCGCACTGAAACCGAAGCTCGGTCGGCTTAGCTGAAGTTCGCCGCGGCGAAGTCCCAGTTCACGAGGCTGTCGAGGTAGGCCTCGATGAACTTGGGGCGGGCATTTCGGTAGTCGACGTAGTAGGCGTGCTCCCACACGTCGAGGGTCAAGATCGGGGTCTTGCCGTCGGTCATGGGGTTGCCGGCGTTGGTTGTCGAGGTGACCGAGAGCTTGCCGCCGTCGCTGACGAGCCAGGCCCAACCGGAGCCGAACTGGCCCGCTGCGGTCTTGGTGAACGCTTCTTTGAACGCGTCGAAGCTGCCGAAGTCGCGGTTGATGGCGTCGGCGAGATCGCCGGTTGGAGCGCCTCCGCCGTTGGGCTTCATCGAGTTCCAGAAGAAGGTGTGGTTCCAGACCTGTGCGGCCTGGTTGAACAGGCCACCCTCGGTGGACTTGATCAGCTCCTCGAGGCTCTTGCTGGCCTCAGGCTTGCCGTCGGTCAGCGCGTTGAGCTTGTTGACGTAGGCCTGATGGTGCTTTCCGTGGTGGTAGTCGAACGTCTCGGCGCTGATGTGCGGTGCGAGAGCGTCTTTGGCGTAGGGGAGATTGGGCAGTTCGAAGCTCACGTTTGACTCCTTGCGGTCCCGCGTTTGGCGGGGAGGCCGGGACCATGTCACGGGCGTTCTGGGACTGTCAAACCCCGAATATGACGACGCTTTTTCGGTGTTCATCCATTCCGCGGGAACCACGCTGGAACGCTGTGCAGCGGCGGATCTCGGGCGGGGCCGGGCGCAGCATGCTATCACCTTGGGCTGTACGAAGGCGTGGACCGAGATTGGCTCGGCCGTGACCTCCCGGACGATCGAGAACCACGGATGACTCAAGACACGGCTTCGGCCCCGTACGGACAGCCACGTCCTGCAACCCCTCCTGTTGCGGACCAGGCCTCCGACACCCCAGCCCGCAAACCCATGACCGTGCCCAAGGTGCGCGGCCGCAAGGGCAAAGACCCCCTGGTCATGGTGACCGCATACGACGCCACGTTCGCGCGGATGCTCGACGAAGGCGGTGCCGACCTGCTGCTGGTGGGCGACTCCCTTGGCATGGTCGTTCAGGGGAACGAAGACACGCTTGGCGTGACGGTCGACGACATCGTCTACCACTGCCGGGCGGTCGCGCGAGGCACCCACTACGCCCACATCGTCGGGGACATGCCGTTCCTCAGCTACAACGTCACCCTCGAGGAGGCGGTGCGCAATGCCGGCCGGATTCTTGCCGAGGGGCGGGCGCACTCCGTCAAGCTCGAGGGCGGCCGGGCGGTCGTTCCGGTCATCGAGCGGCTGGTCGCGGCGGGCATCCCGGTGATGGCCCACGTCGGTCTCACACCCCAGTCGGTCCATGCGATGGGTGGGTTTCGGGTCCAGGGCCGGGATGAAGAGAGCGCGCAGCGCATCCTCGACGACGCCAAGGCGGTCGCGGACGCGGGCGCGTACGCGCTGGTGCTCGAGGGGATCCCAGCCGAGCTCGCGACACGGATCACCGCGGCCATCGACATCCCCACGATCGGAATCGGGGCGGGCGTCGGGTGCGACGGTCAGGTGCTGGTTTGTTACGACATGCTCGGGCTGACCCCGGATCTGCGGCCGAAGTTTGTCCGCCGGTTCGACGAGCTGTTCGAGCGTGGCAAGGCGGCGATGGAGGACTACGCCTGTGCGGTGCGCAGTGGTGAGTTCCCCGGCCCCGAGCATACGTTCGGCCCGGCAAAGGGTCCCCGCGCGGTGGCCTCGGGATCCTGAGGCAGACAGCGGCGCGGTGGCGTGATGCGGCCTGGTATCCTTGCGCCATGCCGCTGTCACCGGAACAAGAGTGGACGCTGGTCGCGTGCGGTCTGATGGCCCACGCCGATGGCATCCTGGACGTCGAAGAGTGGGGGCAGGTGATCTGGATGCTGGACGAGCGCATCGACCCTGATGACGCCAAGGCGTGGACCACTCGGCTCGCCGACGCTATCGCCCTGCGTGCACACGCAAAGTCGATCCCAATCCCGCCACCGTTCTTGACCGAGGACATCCTGTCCAAGGCGTGGCGGATGGCGTTGACCGACGGGCGCGGCACTGACCGCGAGGCCGCGGTGCATGACGAAATCGCGACGATGCTCGGCGAAGACGCGGCGACGGCTGCCGGTTGGCGGGAGACCTGGACCCAAAACGCAGCGACGCGCGCCGAGCTCATCGCCGGGTTTGCGGCGATCATCGCGCGAGCCGATGGTGACGTGACGCCGGCCGAGCGAGCCAGCTTCGAAGCCCTCCTGGGCCGACTCCCGCTCGCCGCCGGCACGCAGGGGGCGATGACCAACCTGCTCGATGAGCCGCCGGAGATGATGATGTTGGTCGGAGGCTTCGCGGCGCTTCCGCCCGAGGAGCGCCGCATCGCCATGCTCGACCTGGTGCCTGTGGTCAAAGCGGACGACCATGAGGCAGGGCCCAAGGCGTTTATCGAGCTGGCGGAGGCGATCGCGATCGACCCCGCCGAAGCCCAGCGCATGCTCGATCGATGAGCGGCGGCCACGAGCGCATCGGCCCCACGGCGCACTACACCGCGTACGTGTGGCGAGCGGCGGGATTCGAGCGCGCCGAGTTGTTCTCCACCTGGCAGGGCGCGGCGCTGTACTGGGGGTTCTTTGCGGCGGGTGAATGGGCGACCCGTCTGTCTCCGAGTACGCCGTCGATGCGTGTGTACCTCGAGTATCGGCACCGGCTGATCGACGCGGTTGTGGCAGAGCACCGGCCCGATGTCGTCGTCGAACTCGGTGCGGGGTTGACCCGCCGGGCGGTGGCGTGGGCCCTGGACGAGCACGTCCGCGGGCTCGAGTACGACTTGCCCGAGATGGCGGCGCGCAAGCGGAAGGCGCTCGCATCGGCTCCGGCCGAGGTTCGAAGCGCGCTTGCGGGCCAACACCAGGTCGAAGCGGCGAACGTGGTCGAGCCGGCGTTTGCGAAGACGCTTCTCGACGCGCTCCGCGACGCGCAGCGGCCCGTAGTGGTCGCCGAAGGCCTGCTCAGCTACCTCGCGCCGTCCGAGCGCGAACAGCTCTACATGTCCGTTGCGGGCGCACTCGGGCCCGGAGGGCTCTTCGTCTGCGACCTCCACACCCAAGCGGGTCAGGTGTCGGTCGGCATCGCAGCGTCCATCCTCCGCACCGCGATTCGGACGCTGACCCGCCGCCGCAATGCACTCGACCCCTACGCCGACGAATCTGATGTCCGTGGGGTGATGGAAGATGCTGGCTTGTCGTGCGTGTCCTTCGTCGACCCGGCTGAGCACTATGCGGCCCAGCCGAAGCTCCGTCGATTGCACTCGCCGACCCACGTTGTGACCGCTGGCGTTGTCTAAGAACCGTGGAGCTGCACGATACGGTGCTGGGGCACGAAGCCTGCGCGGCCGATCGCAGTCCGGGCTGCCGTGTTGCGGGCCTCGGTGGAGCACATCGAGCGAAGCCCGCGCTGCTCGTTCGTGCGCACCATGTCGCGCAGGATCTGGGTCGCCAGTCCTCGGCCTCGCTGAGCCTGGCCGACGATGACGCCGAGGTCGGCATAGCCCGGCTGCAGGCCTGCGAAACCGCGACTCTCACCGAGCCCAACGAGGATGTCCTGCTCGCGCAACGCGAAGAGTTCCTCGCGTGCGATCAGGCCACCGTAGTAGCCGCCGAGCCAATCCTCTGGGGCGCCGATCGCCGCCGAGGCGAAAACGACGGCCTCCTCCAGATGGGCATGAGAGAGCAGACTCATCCCCAGCGGCGGACTCTCGGGGAGTGGGTGCTGCTGTTGATACATCAGCGCGTTGACCTCGATACGAGGGAAGTGATCAACACACAATGAGAGGTACTCAGGCTCCGCAGTACTCGCGAACGCGCCGTGAACTTCGTCCCGCGTGGCGACGGTGTCGAAGAGGTCGACCGCTTGAGGCCTGAGCGCTTCATCGACATGAAACTGCAGGAGGAAGCCGTCGTCGTTGACGCAGTAATAGCCGGCGAGCACATCGTCGAGGACGAAGCCAACGTGCGCCGCAGCTGGAACGAGGCCACACAGCCACATTCCGTCCAGAGGCGCCGTCGCCTGTTGAAGGTAGCGGCGTCGCAGAGGTTCGAGCGGCTCGAGCGAGGGGATCGGACGGAATTCAACGGTCATGAGACGGGGGATGCGTCTGCAGCGAGGGCAGCGCCGACGCTGAGAACCTTCGATCTCAGCGCCTGTAGGGGAGAGGATCGTAGTGTCAAGCCAGAACGAACGAGCGAGTGCGCTGGGCGGAATCAAAAAGAGAACCCGAGCGCGCGGCGGGGGCCCGCGATAGGTTCGTGTGTCTCGCCCTGGCCTACGTCGGCGGCGGCATCACGTAGGGCATGACCGCGTGAGCCTCGTCCTGCTCGAGGTAGAGCAGCGACAGCGGCAGCTGGGCGAGCGCGTCCTGCAGGATGCTGGGCAACATGCCGGCGATGGATGCCTGCTCCTTCGCAGCCTTGCGTCGCGCCTGGGCCTTGCGGATGGGCCCCGCGCCGGTGAACGGGTCGCCGGCGTTGTCGAGGATGAGGTCGAGCAGTCGGACCGAGCGAGGCAGGACCCGCATCGCGAGCTGCCTGCGCGGCTTGATGCCAGCCTTGGACCGAACGTAGTCAACCGCGTCCTCGAGGCCGCCCTCGCGGTCTGCGAGCTTGAGCTCGATGGCCGCCTTGCCGCCATAGACGTGGCCGCGGCCGAGTTCGTTGACCTTGTCTTGCGTCATCCCGCGGGAGCTGGCGACGCGCGAGGTGAACAGGTCGTAGGTTCGCTCGATGCTCCCCTCGACCTTTTTGCGCTGTTCGGCGGTGTAGGGCCGGTACAGCGAGCCCATGCCGGGGTTCTTGCCCTGCTTGAATGTGGCGACCGAGATGCCGAGCTTTTCGAGCAGCCCCGAAAGGTCGAAGTGGATCGTGATCACGCCGATGGACCCGGTGATCGTCATCGGGTCCACGAAGATCGTGTCGGTTCCCATGGCGGCGTAGTAGCCACCGCTGGCGGCGACGTTGCTCATCGAGACGACGATGGGCGGGCTGTCTTTGGGGTCGGTCTCGAACGCCTCGTGGGTTCGTGCCACCTCGCGCCAGATGATGTCGGAGGCGAGCGCGGAGCCTCCAGGAGAATCGACCCGAAGCACGATGCCTTTGCAGGCGTCGTCGTCACGAACGGTCCGCAACGTCTTGGCGATGGTGTCTCCACCGGCGAACTGGGTGCCGATGATGGGGATGGCGCGGCTGGGACCGTCGACGATCGCCCCCTCGACGAGCACGACCGCGATGTAGGGCTCGGGTCCCCACGCGGTGTCTTGCGGCGCGGCGTCGGTGACGGTCTTGATCTCGACCGGCGCACCGATGTCGTCGCTGATCTCGTCCTCGAGTTCGTCACGAAATGCGATGGCGTCCACGAGCTTGCGCTCGAGCGCCTGGGTCGGACCGTACGGCGCGTTGTCGAACGCCTGGCGGACCTCCGAGACGCTCAGACCGCGGGCCTTGGCGATGTCGAAGAGGATCTGCTTGTAGATGCCCGCTTGCAGCGCTTCCCGTTGCTCGCGGTCCGGTGCGGTCGGCCCCGTTTCGCTGAATCGCTCTCCGGCGCTCTTGTATTCGCGGATCTTGATGACCTCGGCTTTGACCCCGACCTTGTCGAGCGCGCCACGGAAGTAGAGGCTGTCCGAGGACAGGCCCACCGTGTCGAGGGCGCCTGCGGGGTGGATGAACACCGACTCGGCGACGCTTGCCATGTAGTAGTCGCCCAGCCCGGCGTTCTCGACGTACGCGAACACGTGACCGCCCGCGTTTCGAACGTCGATGATCGCGTCGCGAACCTCGTGGCGAGCCGCCCAGCCCCCGCTGGTGCTCCGAGCGTCGAGCAGGAGGATGGTGCGCGGTCCGGCCTCCTGCGCGCGCTCGAGGCGATCGAGCATGGAGATGAGGGAGCGCTGGCCGCCGAGCTCGCCGAGGTCGATGCGCTCGACCCGGACCAGCCGCGGCCAGAACGCCCGCCCACGCCGCCTCGACAGCACCCGCCCGTGCAACCCGACGCCGACGACTCCATCGGAAGCTCCTACCACGAAGCAA
>CAYGTG010000053.1:0-16484 GCA_964352485.1 uncultured Nannocystaceae bacterium
GACGCTGGCATGCTCGTGGATGTCGGCTTGGTTGCGGTTTTTGAGACGACCGGTCCCAGCGGAATGATGGCCCGTCACGACGAGGAGCGGGTGGTGCTCGAGGCCCTTCGCCGGATCCCGCTCGACATGCAGATCACGATCGAGTTGTTCTACTGGGAGCGGCTGTCGCTGCTCGACATCGCCGACGTGCTGGAGATCCCCGAGGGGACGGTCAAGAGCCGGCTGCATCGTGCCAGGCAGCGACTCCGCGAAGAGGTTGAGCGCGGCGAAGCCGGAGCCGAGGTCCTCCGCTCGACCCTCGGAGACCTCGACGCGTGGGCCCGTTCGGTGCGCGACGTCGTGGCCTCGCGCATTCCGCCGTGAGGCCGTATGCCAACGGTCGTGGCCTGAATCACGGCAGGCGGGAGCCGGCCTGCGCGGGGCAGAACGCCGGACATGTCGTCGTCACGGGGCGGCCCGGAATCGTCTACCCTGATCCCATGGACGACGAGCGACTCTGGCGACGTTTGTGTACGTACGCGCTTCCGGTCCTGCTGCTGTCGTGTTCATGTTCTTCCGATGAGGGTCAGCAGAGCCCCCAGATGGCCGGCGGGAGCACGACGCTGGCGGCTTCGGATGGGGGAGACGCGCCGGAGGTCACCACGGAAGGCGGAACGACCGGGAGCGACGATGGACCGGGTTTGGATGTCGGGGTGCCGAGTCCAGACGTGGGGGTCCCGGCGTGCTCGACCGACGAGCAGTGCGATGACGCGAACGAGTGCACCCGCGATCGCTGCGTGTCGGGCGAATGCGAATCCTCTGCCGAGCCGCTGGGAACCGCGTGTTCAGGCGGCGTCTGCGACGGCACTTCGGAGATCGATAGCTGCTTCACGTGTGTGACCGACGAGCAGTGCGGCGAGACGACGCCCCGCTGCGATGTCGCGTCTCACACGTGCGTCAGTGAGCCACTGCGGGTCATGAGCTTCAACATTCGGGTTTCCGGGGCGGCGGACGGCGACAATGACTGGAACAACCGAAGAGACCTGGCGATCAAGGTCATCACGGACCACGATCCGGACGTTGTCGGCATGCAAGAGGTTCAACCGAACCAGAGGCAGGACTTTCTCAACGCCTTGCCGGAGATGACCGCCTACGCACAAGCGGCAGACCAGTTTGGAAATGAGAACGTCATTCTCTACCGCGCGGATCGACTCTCGTTGACGTTCCAGGGGACGTACTGGCTCAGCGAGACCCCGTTTGAGCCCTTCAGCGTGGGCTGGGATGCGACGTATTCGAGGAACTGCATCTGGGGGATCTTCACCAGGAACTCCGACGGCCGCGGATTCTATTTCTACAACACGCACTTCGATCACCAGGGCACCACCGCCAGGCTGGAGAGCGCTAACTACTTGGTCGACAGGATCGAAGGTCGACTCGATGACCTGCCGGCGATCCTCGTGGGCGACTTGAACGCAGGCGAGTCAAGCCCACCGCTGCTCGAGTTGAACGAGCTGCTGGATGACACCTTTCGAGTGCTCCACCCCAAGGCCTCCGACGTCGGTACCAGCCACGGCTTTACCGGTGACATGACCGGCGCGAAGATCGACTACGTGCTCGTGGAGCCCTCCACGGTTGTCGAGGAGGCTCAGATCATCCACGACAACACCGATGGACGCTACCCCTCGGACCACTTCCCGGTGAGTGCGCAGATCTCGTTTCACTGAGCTAGCCCTCAATCAAGCGGTGTTTTCGAAAACCCGTGTAATCAAGGGCTAGTAGGCGCCGTCAGGTGCCCGTTTCGGGTGAAACGAAGGGCGACTTGTCGGCCGCAGTGAGGGGCCTTTTCGAAAGGCCCCTATCAAGACTGGCGCGACGGCCTCAATCAAGCAGCGCTTGATTGAGGGCTAGCGGTTGAGCGTGGCGAGGTCGCGACCGAGCTCGACCAGCAAGCCGCCCGAGTCCTTGACCACCGCGACACTTTGCCCGAGGCCTTTGACGATGAGGTCGAGGTGGAGCACGGTTTTAGGGTTGGTGATCGAAGAGGGCGCGCCCGCAATGAGCTGCTGGCCCGAGCTGACGAGCCCCTGCGTTTGCTGGATGAAGTTTGGCGTGGTGCCGCCGAGCACCATCGCGAGCTCTCGAGTCTCGGCGAGCTGGCCTTCAACCGCGAGACCAGCCTCGCCTCCTTGGGCGACCGCGGCATGGACGGCATCGCCCAGCGACATCTTCTCCTTGTAGTCCCTACCGAGCGCAGCCTTCGCGGACAGACGAAGGTGTTTCATCGACTCGCGGGTCTGATACACGAAGCCGTGGAACTCGGCCGCGGATTTGAAGAACGCGTCGTAGGTGGGGACGCCGATCTGCACATAGGTGAACCCGTCTTCACCCGACGCTCGGGCGTTGCCCACGAAGTCGAGGCTCGAGTTGCCTTCGTAGTCCGCCAACCCGGGGGAGAGGTCCGCCAGATGCACTTCGCCAGGAGGCGGTGCCTCGACCAGCTTGGTGAGCAGCTCCTTGGTCGTGCCGCGGAGCTCCTTGAACGACTTGTCCATGGCGGCCTTCATCTCCTGCCAGTCGTCGAACTCTTCGGTGGTCGTGACGGTCTGGCCGTCGACGGTCTTGGTCTTGGTGATCGTGCCGTGAAACTGGAACATCGAGCAGCCGCTCAAGAGCAAGGCGGCCGTGAGTCCAAACATCGTCGTGGTCGTGCGCATGGAAGTTCTTTCCCCGAAGGGGGAGACGAGAGGAATCGGCCGCGGTT
The DNA here is from genome assembly GCA_964352485.1 of uncultured Nannocystaceae bacterium. Taxonomy (GTDB): domain Bacteria; phylum Myxococcota_A; class Polyangia; order Nannocystales; family Nannocystaceae; genus CAJXVA01. The sequence continues at coordinate 2,741 of CAYGTG010000053.1, forward strand.
GCGTGGATGCGAGCCGATTCCCGGGGCGGCCCGGCGTCCTGAGCATTTTCGAGCCTCGCGATTGCGTTCGATCCACGGCCGGCTTTGAACCCGGTCTCAGGCTCCCCATCCGTCTGGCGTCCTCGGCGCTGACCCGGGTCAGGATGGGTCCTGTCTCGCAATGAAAAGGTCGATCAACGGCCTTGCCGGTTGGCCGATGCTCGGGTATGAAGAAAAGGAAGTTGATTTTTGTTTTCAACTTCGACTGAACCCGAAAGCCACGCCGCCATGATCGTTTGCCTCTGCAAGGGAATCTCCAGCCGCACCATCGACGCTGAAGTCGAACGAGGAACGCGAACCGTGGGAGGCATCGCTAGGGCCTGCCAGGCGGGCACCAGCTGCGGAATGTGCGTTGGGCAGATTCGCGACCTCATTCGGTTGCGAACCGGTGATGCCGCCGATGGCATTGCCCCCGACGGCCTCGAGTAGGCCGGCGCGACTCACGCGAAGCGACATTCGAAAGGGCTCGATTTTGAAAGCGAACCTCAGATTCATGGCGCACGGCGCGACATCCAGGCGAACTCGACTTCGCCTTTCAACTCCCCAAACCCGCCAAGCTTCGGCCGCTGTGAGGCTCAAGAACGCTGCTAGGTTCCCGGCTCCATGAAGGGTAGCGACAAGGTTATCGAGCAGCTCAACGACGTTCTCACGGCGGAGCTGACGGCCATCAACCAGTACTTCATCCACGCCAAGATGTGTAAGGACTGGGGATACCTCCGTCTGGCCGCCCACGTGCACCACGAGTCGATCGACGAGATGAAGCACGCGGACGAGATCATTGAACGCATCCTGTTCCTGCAGGGCATCCCCAACGTCCAGCGCTACAACAAGATCACCGTCGGTGAGACGGTCAAAGAGCAGTTTGAGCTCGACCTGGAGATGGAGTACGACGCGGTGACTCGCTTCCGCAAGGCGATCAAGCTGGCGCGAGACGAAGGCGATGAGACCACCGGGCTCATGCTCGAGAAGATGCTCGCCTCCGAAGAAGAGCACGTCGACTGGCTGGAGACGCAACTCGAGCTTATCAAGCAGGTTGGCCTGCAGAACTACCTCTCCCAGCAGATCGGCGGCTGAACTCGCCGTGCCGGTCCAGATGGAGATCCCCGTCGCCTGGGGAGAGATGGACGCCTTTGGCCACGTCAACAACGTGGTCTATCTGCGCTGGTTCGAGACCGGCCGCATGGCGTTCTTCTCCGAGGTCGGGGTGACCCTGCGGGACATTGAGGGCGGCTGCGGACCCATCCTCGCCCACACGAGCTGCGCGTTTCGCAAGCCGGTGACGTTCCCAGACACCATCACGGTGCACACGTCGGTGGAGCGCATCGGGACCAAGAGCTTCGTGATGCGCTACCGGGTCGATAGCCATGCTCTGGGGGAGACGGCCGCGGAGGGCGATGGAACGGTGGTGTGGTTCGACTACGGTCGGGGCACCACGGTCCCGGTTCCCGACGAGCTACGGCTACGTCTTGAGGCCCACCGGACGTAGACGCTCCGACTTCCCGCCTTGAACTGCGTTCCGCTGCCACCGCTGCTGACCTCTCCGAGGGGGCTCGAGCAGCTGTCGTCGTGGGCCTGCAACCAGCGGGTGCGCCGTACGTCATGAAGCCGATGGGATTTTTCGACAAGGTCAAGACCTTCGCCGGCGGAGCGAGCATGCTGAGCATCGAATTTGTCGAGGTGGAGCGGCAAGACCCGCGCGGAGTCTCCGTTCCTGCGGGCGACACCGGCGTCAAAGGGAAGTTCCGAGTCACGTGCAACAAGGCGTGCACGGTTCTTGGCCATATCGACGAGCTGAGGACGCGTTGCCAGTCAAAGGACGGCGAGATCGGTACCGCGCAGCTCTCAGAAGAGTCCGACGCCTCCGACGAAGTCATCGGTCGCGACTGGCAGTTTCCGCTCGATATGAAGCCAGGCGATGCGGTCGACATGTGGTTCATGCTCTACGGTGACGAACTGGGCTCGTACTACGCAAAATATGGCGTTCCGGTGGGAGACCCCTCGGTCGAATTCCTCATCAAGGTGACGGTCGACGTGAAGGGGTCGCCGTTCGATCCCGAAGCCGAGCTGACCTTCAAGGTCACCCCATAGATCGACGAACAGATCGGTGCTCAGGCCAACAGGGCGTCGAGTGGGCTGCGACTCTGGCCGGGGTCGCCGAAGTCGCTGATCAGTTCACCGTTGGGGGTACGAAGACCCGCAGCGCTGCCGAGAGTGTTGAGCAGTCGGGCGTGGTTGTCTTCGCTGCCCTCAAGCTCGATAAACTGGCCCGTTCGAAGCAAGCCGCCCGCGCTCCCCGCCATGACGTAGGGCACGTTGGTCCGGCCGTGACCTGGGCCGTTGGAGAGGTCGTTGAGCCACACGCTGACCCCTGCATCCAGCAGGTTTTGACCATCGGGCATGACGTACGCCTCGAGGTGTTCGAGCAGGTAGCGGAACGTCTGGGCGAACTGCACGTCGACGAAGTGGTGTAGCTGGTCCGAGTCTGGAATGGGCGCTCCGTCTCCACCGTGCGACTGCCGCCGGTGAGACAGGTAGTGGTAGTTCTCCATCAACTCGCCAGTGTCGAGGTTTCGGTACTGGGTGTTGCCGTCGTTCCCGTTTCCAACCTGGATCGCGACCGATCGGGTGAAGCCGCATGCCACCGCGAGGGCAGCAACCTTGATATGGGCTCGTGTCGCTGCGAGCACCTCATCGCCGTTGGAACTCTCGAATCCCGCCGCTTCCCCGTCGAGCGCCGCCTCGACGTCTTTGGTGAGGTCGCACTGTAGGCCGTTCTCCAGATCCCGAATGCTCTGTTGGTGCAGCTCGAGCCGGTCACGATCTTGGCGGCTGATCTGAGGACGCCCGAGCAGGTCCGTCATCTCCTCGTGCACCAGGTCGTTGACGCTCCGCTGGCGAGCGATCAGTGTCGCGAACTGGTCACTGTCGATGCCCATCATTTGCTGGTAGGCGGTGACCGGGTTGTGCAGCGGTGCACGACGATTGTCGGCCCCGCGGTGTGAGATGCACGCCCCCCCGAGCCAGCCACTGTTGCGACCGGTGTACATGAACATCGACTCGCGGCCGTCCGCGTTGAGCTCACTCCCAATGCGGTGGTCGATCGACTCTCCGCCGGCCTCCGAGGACCCGCCCGCTCCGGGCACGTGGGCTGGCTGGGCCGTCAAACACTGGATGGCCCCGCGCGCATGGCCATCGGCGTAGTTGTAGTTGGCCATGCGAACGTTGCCCACGACCAGCAGCCGGTCGGCAAAATCGCTGAGCTCTCCGACCGCTCGGCCCTCGATGTTGTCGGGGGTCAGCGCTCCGGGGTTGCGGGGCCAGAAGCGCTCCTGCTCCTGGCCGATGACGGTATCCTGGGCGGCCGCAACCCCGTTGGCTTGGCGGAAGAAGATGGCGTAGCTGTCAGTCGCGTCGCCGTTGGCCTTCGCACCTCGGGGAGCCAAAGCTTCTAGCATCGGCAGCGCGACCGTGGCGCCCCCAAGCCCACGAAGGACGAATCGTCGAGAAATCTTCATGGTGGGTCTCCTCCTACTCGAGCTCGAACGCGGAACGGCTGGTGAACGGGCGAGAGTTGACGATCTCGACCAGGGTGTCTTTCATGGAGGACGAGCCGTCGATGGACGCTGCAGCCAAGCGTTCAACCAGGTCGTCATCTTCGGGCTCAGCGGGGCGCCCCGAAGCGTACGCGACCCAGTGCTTGGCGTAGCAGGCGTGGACCGACGGACTGCTCGCGAGCATGTCGGCGAGCTCGATCGCATTGGCGATCTCGTGCTCCTCGCCGTCGAGCGGAACGACGGTGGCAGGATCGACGGGGAGGCCATCATCCAGGGTGCGGAACGCCCCGGTCGAATCGTAGTTCTCGAACGGGAACCCGAGTGGGTTGATGAAGGTGGTGTGGCATCCCGCGCAGTTCGTTCCGGGCACTTCGGTCAGCTCCTCGACGGCCTGGCGGTTTGTCATGCCTTCGACATCGGGCAGCGGCGGTAAGTCGTCGGGCGGGGGCGGCAGCGCGGAGCAAGCGATGCGCTTGGAGATGAAGACACCTCGGTGAATCGGGTCGGGCTGGGAACCCGAGGCATGACCCGCCAAGAAGCCGATCTGCGTGAAGATCCCGCTGCGGGTCTCGGGATCGAGCTCGACGCGCTGGAACTCATCGCCGACCACGCCCGTCACGCCGTACAGTGCGGCGAGATCGTCATTGACCCAAGTCACGTTGGAGGTGAGCAGGTCGGTCAAGCCACCTTGTCCGTAGACGAGGGTCTCGTCGATGAAGGTGCGGAACTCCTCGACCGCCAGCTCGCCGATGTCTTCGGGCGCGTCCGGATAGAAGACCGGCAGCGGCGCGGCGGCCAGATAACCCTCGGAGTCGAAGAGGTCGTCGTGGAACTTGGATACGACGGCCTGGGCCCGGGGATGGGCGAGAAGTCGCCGCGCCTGGTCCTCGAGAACGTCGGGCTGGCTCAGGCTCCCCTCGAGCGCAGCATCGAAGAGCTCGGCGTCGGGCATCGAGTTGGTCAAGAAGTACGACAGCCGCTGTGCGACCTCGAAGTCGTTCAGAGGGATGACCTCCCCATCGATCTCGTGGCTCAGCTCGACCCGATACACGAAATGGGGCGACTGCAGCATCGTTTCGATCACCAGACGAACCCCGGCCTCGAACCCGGTCGAATCGTCATACAAATCCGCGCCGCTGGAGAAACGAGTGGTGTAGCGGGCGACCTCGTGTTCCTCGAGCGGGCGTCGAAACGCGCGGGAACCGAACGCTCGAACGAACGCGTCAGCTCTCGCCGCGTCATCGTCTCCTTCGGAAACCTCCGGCAAGATCGCGGCGAGGGTGCTGGGGGTGCTGACCGCGAGCGCGGCAGCATCGAGGGCGGCGCGCTGGTAGCCGGTCCACAGCGCCTGGTCCACATCGAGCGAGGCGCCGGCGTTGTCGAACAGGTAGCCTCCGCTGGCCGGGTCGGCGCGGAACGACTCCGACAGGCCCGTTGGGGCGTCGAGATAAAGCAGATCCTGGACCGTGTTCTCCCACTGGGTGTGGCTGAGGCGTGCGAAGCGAGCCGATGGCGCGGGGAGCTCGGACGCGTCTTCCCCAGGCCCGGTGCCGCCGGTGTCGTCGGAGCCGTCGTTCCCTTCGGTCTCGCCCGCGGACGCAGATCCACCCGCGGTCACCCCGGAGTCGGCTCCCGGCCCGAGTCCGGTCGCATCAAGGTCGAGGCCGCCATAGCAGCCGGCAGGAAGTACGAGCGCGGCTGCACCCACCAGACCGACCCAACAAAGTCTGTTCGCTGTTCGTTGCATCGACCCCATCCCCTCGAGCAGCCTCCACGAAGAGAATGATTTTGGCAACGCGGAAACTCTATCGATTTCGTCACCTTAGCGGTCATTTGGATCAGCGAGTTGTCCAGACCACATGATGAACAAACCGTGCGCGATCCCGACGAGGAGAAACCCCCAACATGCAACAGGGGTTGCATGCGACCGACTGGTGCACGCTCTGATGCGAACGGGATGGTGATCCGCGTTGGTGGGGCAATCCGCGGGGCGCGCCGCCCGACGGAGCACAGGTTCCGCGGTTGCCCGCCTCCGAGTCCGGGAGGCGCTCGACGAGCTCGATCCGATGCCATGCTCTGCGCGTGTTCGTGGTGGAGGCGATGGCGTGACCCGGCTGTGCACGCAGACTCAAGCGCAGAACGTGCTGCGGGAGATGTTCGGATACGAGAGCTTTCGGCCCGGACAGCTCGATGCTGTTGCCCACGTGTCGGCTGGGAAGGACGTGGTCGTGGTCCTGCCGACCGGGCTCGGGAAGTCGATCTGCTATCAGGTCCCGGCGATCGCTGCTGGCCGGCGAGGCCTGGGTGTCACCATCGTCATCTCGCCGCTCATCGCCCTGATGCAGGACCAGGTCACGCAGCTGATCGGGCGCGGCGTCTCGGCCGCGGCGCTGCACAGCCACTTGAGCAGTGAGGAGAGTCGCGAGATCGTCGACGACCTGCTCGGCGGGACGCTCACGCTGCTCTACGTCTCGCCAGAACGGGCATCAAAGGCGAGTTTTCGCCGTCTCCTGCAGCGCGTCGATGTGGCGCTGGTCGCCATCGACGAGGCGCACTGTGTCAGCCAGTGGGGACATGACTTCAGGCCCGACTACATGCGGCTCCACGAGCTGCGGGAGTTCTGCTCGGCGCCGACCATCGCGCTGACCGCCACCGCTACACCCCGGGTCGTCGACGAGATCGCGAGCAAGCTCGAGCTGCCGCAGCCGGTCCTCGTTCGCGGGGACTTCCGGCGGCCGAACCTGCGCTTCGTGGTGCGGCACGCTCGGTCGGCCAAGCAGCGGCTCGAGATTCTCGAAGACGAGCTGGTCGCCCAAGGCCTCAACACGAAGAAGGGAGACGGGCGGGCGGTGATCTACTGCAGCACTCGCAAGACCGTGGAGTCGGTGGCCAAGGCACTACGCGCCAAGAAGGTCGCTGTGGGCTACTACCACGCGGGGCGAACTCCGCTGGCACGCGATCGCGCCCAACGATCATTGTCCGAGGGGCGTACGCGGGTCCTGGTGGCGACCAACGCATTTGGGATGGGGATCGACATGCCCGACGTGCGGCTGATCGTCCACTACCAGACGCCGGGGAGTCTCGAGTCCTACTATCAGGAGGCAGGGCGGGCGGGCCGCGACGGAGACCCTGCTCGATGCGTGTTGTTCTTTGGTGCGGCCGACATGGTCACCCAGCGTCGATTGATGGGGAGCTCTGGCGGCGCGGCGGTGCTCCGGCATCGTGTCGCATCCCTCGCAGCGATGGAGGCCTATGTGCATGCGAGAGCATGTCGACAGGCGATGCTGTGCCATCACTTCGATCCCGACGTGCGACACCCGGCGTGTTCGAACTGCGACGTGTGTGCGCCCGAAGGTCCGCTTGATGAGGCTGTCGCCCGCTCGGCACCGACCCCCACTGAAACGCTCTCCGATGACGCGCTCGAGGTGATCGTGGAGGCCGTGGACGCGCTGCGAAAACCGGTCGGGAAGTCCTCGTTGGCAAAGGCGCTGCGGGGCAGCAAGGCCCGGGCTCTGAAGAAGCTCGGACTTCGAGACCTGCCGCAGCACGGGACGCTCCACGAGTACGACGAGAAGTCGGTCGTCGCGGCGATCGAAGGCTTGCTACAAAGCGGTTCCTTGGCGCGAGCCGGGCGCAAGTACCCCACCGTCTGGCTTCCGGGGAAACCGATTCGGGCCAGGCGTGATCCTGGATCTGGCGGTGTCCCGACCCGCCGGCGCAGTTCGTCGCTGGCCAGCGAGCTCGAGCGCTACCGAAAGCGCATGGCCGGCAAGCTCAAGTGGAAGGCGTACATGGTGTTCCAGCGCCAAGCGATTCTCGCCATCGCCAAGGCACAGCCCTCCACGCGAGATGAACTGCTCCTCATTCCCGGGTTGGGACCCGCGAAGGTGGAGCGATTTGGCGAGGACATTCTCGAGTTGGTGCGCCAGCACGGCCCTTGAGCGTGGTCCGGGGGCGCCACTGTCAGCGTCACGCCCACCCCGGGGCCTGCCGATGGTGCGCAGTGCCACGACCGTGAGAGAATCTTGCGTGTCTCCCGACCAGTCGATCGGCGACGTAAGCGGCGAAGAGGACTCGGCGACGCGGGCTTTTTCTGCGGTGGAGCTCTCCACTCGCGAGGCCAAGCCCGTTCAGGTGCAGCTCGACAGTCAGATCGGCAAGACGATCAGCCGCTACGTCGTGCTCGAAGAGGTCGGCCTCGGCGGCATGGGGCACGTGTTGCGTGCCTATGATCCCCGACTGCAGCGAGAGGTCGCGATCAAGCTCTTGCGGGCGAAGGCCCTCTCCGAGGAGGCTTCGGCCCGGCTCGTCAATGAGGCGCGGGCCATGGCGAAGGTCTCGCATCCCAACGTGGTTCCGGTCTACGACGTCGAGACGCTTCCGGACGGCCAGATCGCGCTCGTCATGCAGTACGTCGCGGGCACAACGCTGCGCAGCTGGACCCGCAAGCCTCATCCGTGGCGAGAGGTGGTCGACACGTTGGTGGCGGCGGGGCGCGGGCTTGCGGCGGCACATGCTGCGGGGCTCCTTCACCGTGACTTCAAGCCCGCCAACGTGCTGCTTTCGGACGACGGGCGGGTGAAGGTCACGGACTTCGGATTGGCCAAACCTGCGGCCAAGAGTTTGTCGATGGGGAGCGGCGAGTACATCTCGGCGCAGGTCTCGGACTCGCACAATGAGACGCAAACCAAGGCCGGCATCGTGTTGGGAACGCCGCGCTACATGGCGCCAGAGCAACACGCCGGTTCCGAACTCTCACCCGCCGCGGACCAGTACGCATTCTGTGTGACCGTGTGGGAAGCGCTTGCCGGGGAGCCCCCATTCACCGGACGCGGACTCTCCAAGCGTAAGTACAAAGGGCCACCGCCGTGGCCGGGCGAGGGCGTGCCGCGCTTCATCATCGACGCCCTGGAGCGGGGATTGGCTCCGGCGGCGGAGAACCGCTGGCCTTCGATGGACGTGCTCTTGGAGACGCTCGTCCGCGACCCCGCCAAGCGCTGGAGAACGAGGCTCGCGATCGCGGGCGTTGGGACGCTGGCGGTCTCGACGGCGGTGTTTGGTTGGCAGCTCTATACTGGGGGTCCCTCTGAGGTCTGCGCCGGAGGCGAGGAAGAGCTCGAGGAGGCGTGGGGAGACGCGCGCCGGGCCGAGGCCGAGGCGGCTCTCCTGGCCGAAGACACGCCGTATGCGCGACGGCTATGGGCTCGAACCGAAGCGCGACTGGACGCGTACAGCGATGCTTGGGTTGAGGGCCACGAGGAGGCGTGCCGGGCGACGTCGGTCCAAGGCGTGCAGTCCGAAGCGGTCTTGGACTTGCGAATGGCGTGTCTGCGAGCGGTCGAGCTGGACCTGCGGGCGGTGACTGGGGTCCTGGCCAACGCGGATTCCGACGTCCGGCAACACGTCGACGCCGTGTTGGACGGGCTTCCTCCGGTCGAGGGCTGTGCCGACATCGAACGCTTGCAGTCTCAGGTGAAGCCGCCGCCGCTTGCGGATGCCAGCCGGGTCCGCGAGGCTCGCACGCTCCTGGCCGAAGCGGAGGCTGAACGCAACGCAGGGCGATATGAGGCCGCCTTGGAGCGTGCCCGCGACGCCGAGGTGACGCTGGTGGGGGTCGACTACGGGCCGGCCCGCGCTGAGTTGTATCTCGAGCAGGGCAAAGTCTTGGATGCGCTTGGTCAGTATGAGGACGCCGTCCAGCCCTTGCGAGAGGCCGCGCGCTTCAATGCCGCCACGGGCCGCAGGGCGCAACTTCGTGATGCGACGACCCGGCTCATATTCGTGATGGGGAAGCGTCTTGCGCGATTCGATGAGGCGCTCGCATTGCGGCCGATCGCGGAGGGCCTTGCCGAAGGGCACCCGCTCGAGGAGGCCGATGTTGCCAACACGCTGGCGATGGTGTTGGTCGAAAAGGGAAATATCAAAGAAGCCGAGTCGGCGCAGCGCAGGGCGTTCAAGCTTCGTCTGGAGGCCGTCGGGCCAGCACACCCCTCGTTGGCCCACTCCCATCACTCGTTGGCGCTCGTCCTCACAGCGCAGAGCCGCCACGCCGAAGCGCAGCGGGAGCACGAGAAGGCGATGGCGATCTGGGAGACCGCGCTGGGCCCGGAGCACCCCAATGTTTCGATGTCGATGGTCAACGTCGCAACCGAGTATTTCAATCAAGGGTTGTACGACGAGTCCGAGGCGGCGCACCGCAAGGCGCTGAGCTTGCGGACCGCAGCGTTGGGCGCAGAGCACCCCGAGGTGCTGCATGCGCGAGTCAACTTTGCCCTCTCGCTGTGTCGCCAGGGGCAGTGGGAGGTGTGTGGCAAGGAACTCGAGGAGGCGTTGGCGCTGCAGAAGAAGGTCCTTGGGCCCGACCACCGCGTGCTCGCCCGGACCCACATCAACTTGGCCGTGTCCAAGCAGGCACGGGGGTTGTTTGAGGAGGCGGCGGTCCACATGCAGCGTGGACTCGAGATCTCCGAGGCAACGCTCGGTCCCGATCATCACGACACGGCGGTGGCACGCATCAACATCGCCAACGACCTCGCGCGACGCGGCAAGCATGCCGAAGCCGCGACCGCGTATCGCAAGGCCCTCGCGACGCTGGAGCGGACGCTGGGAGAAGAGCACTCGTCTGTGGCGACTGCGTGCAACAACTTGGCGGCGATGCTCGAGGAGCAGGGACTGCACGGGGATGCCGAGCCCTATTATCGACGTGCGCTGGCGATCCGCCTCAAGACGCTAGGGGAATCGCACCCTCAGGTCGCGACCGTCAGAACCGCGCTTGCGCGAGTCCTGCTCGAGCGAGGCGAGGTGCAGGAGGCCGCACTCCTTGCAGAGGAGGGCTGGGAAAAAGCGGATCGCGCCGCGCCGCTGACTTGGGGAGAGGCGGCCTTTATTCTCGCAAAAGCCTCGGTCCTCGCAGCCCCATCCAAAGAGTCGCGCGCTCGGGCCAAGACGCTGCTCGTCTCCGCTCGGGAGGGCTACCTGGAGGCTGAAGCCGAAGTCGATCTCGAGAACGTCGAAGCCTGGGCCCGGCTCAACAAAATCTAGCGAGCGCCGATCACGGAATGGACACCGGCGCGCCGACATCGACATCGAGTGCGCCCGCCAGGACCTCGAGGGTTCCGTTCACGGGGATCCCGTCTCCGACCGTGGGGCAATCGCCGCAGGGGGGGCCGCACGGGGAGAGGCGTTCGATGAACACGACGCGACCGTCCCGAATCCCAAGAACATCGAGGGGATCCACCAGTTCGCATCCCCAGACGGGGAGGGGCTCGGGTTGATCGGGCACCAGCAGGAGCGCTTCACGCCCGCACGCCCGCTTCCTCCAGCCGCGCTCTCGCTGGGTCGTATCGTCCGCGAGTTCGGCCAAGACGCTGGCGTCCCCGATCTCGACCTCGACGCGTTGCTCGAGCGTCTGGGCACCCACGTTCTCTTCACACGGCGCCGCCCCCTGGCAACCGGTGATGGTCGCCAGGAGGGTGAGCACCGCGGAACCTCGGCGCAGAGACCCGGTACGGACTTTGGGCATGAGGTACTAGAGCGACTCGAGGAACGCGAGCAGGGCGTCTTTGTCGTCGTCGGAGAGGGCTTCGAAGGCCGAGCTGGACGCATCGGCCTCGCCCGCGTGGGCGGTGATCGCTTGCTCGACCGTCTCCGCCAGTCCGTCGTGCATGTACGGCGCCGTGTCTGAGATCCCCCACAGTGGTGGGGTTCGGAACTCGAGGATGCGGGCATTGAAGTCCGGGATCCCCATGGCGCCCTCGGGGGCGACGTCGTGAAGCAGCAGGTCGCTGAACAGCGGCACGGGCTCGCCGTCGAGGGAGGTGAACTCCGGCGTGTGGCAGTCGGCGCAGCCCACCGAGACGAAGACCTCGCGTCCTTCGGGCAGCTCGGCCTTGGCACGTGGGTAGTCGAGATGTCGAATGAAGAACGCGAGCGTCTCGACCTGCTCGGCGGTGATCTCGGGGTCGGGAGCTGCGTCGTCGTCGATCGAGGCACCGTAGGTGAAGCCATCGACCTCGGGCACCGTGACACCGAGCTCGGCCGTCATCGCATCGCGAACGAACTCCTCGACGCTGGGCACTTGGGCTTTCCAGCCGAAGCGACCCAGGCGCTGTCCGTCGATGAAGTTTGGGGCGCCGCTGATGCCGTCTCCGTCGACGTCGGTGGGATCGGCGCCTGCGAGAATGTCGTCCTCGGAGATACGCTCGATGAGGCCGAGACCCAGGACCGTGGGTGTTTGACGGGGCTCAAACACGTTGTGGCCCGCGTCGTGCTCGGGTCGCGGCCAGCTGAACGTGGTGAGCTTGTGGAGAATCGTGCCGCGGTCGTCGACCGTGAACTGCCCGTCGTCGAGGGTGCCAAATCGCATGACGTTGACGTCGATCGGGCCGGCGCCGCCGATGACGGGATCGAAGTGGCAGGCCCGACAGCTGTCGCCGTTGAAGACGGGTCCTAGACCTTCGCTGATCGGCATGTCTCGATCGAAGAGCCGTCGACCTTCGATCCAGCGCGGGACCTGCCAGTCTTGAAGCGCACGGGGGGAACCGGGCACGCCGGCCGAGGGCACGGGTGCATCCGGCGGCAGCAAGCCTTCGGTGGCCTGCTCGCGCCCACCCAGTGATTCGAGGAACGCGATGAGGTCGTCCCGGTCCGACTCTTCGAGGGTGGCGTAGCGATCGTTGGACGCTTGCCCTTCTCCGCCGTGGGAGAGGATGGCCTCGTCAAGCGTGTCGGCACGTCCATCGTGCAGGTATGGGGGGGTGGCGGCGACGCCCCACAGAGGCTGGGTGCGGAACTCGGATCCGCTGGCGACCTTCATTGGGATGCCGTCCGCGAGGTCGCGACCCATGTCGTGCAGCAAGAGGTCGGAGTACAGCGGAACCATCCCTCGCGGACCGTCCAAGGCAGGCGTGTGGCACGAATCGCAGCCAAGGTCCGTGAATTGGGACTTGCCGCGTCGCGCCGCCGCACTTGGGTTCGCGTCGGGAACCGGAGCGGCCGTGAGCATGGTGAAGCTGACCAGGTCGAACAGCTCCTGAGAACTCATCTCTGGATCGGGGACGCCGTCCTCGTCGAACAGGGGCTCGGAAGGGGCGGCTGCTTGACGAAGCACACCCTCCGGCGAGGGCTGTAGCTCTTCGCGAACCTCCGCGACGGAAGGAACGGGCAGGGCAGCCTGAAGCTCCGGGGGCAGCGGGTCGGTGGTGATTCCAAGGTGGTTGAAGAGCGGCCCACGAATGAACCCCTCGATGCTGACCGTCTGGGCCTTGCGGCCGAAGCGACCGACAAAGCCCTCGTCGTAGTTGGCGCGGCCACTGATGCCGTCGCCATCGGCGTCGTCGGGGTCTTCATTGGCGAGGATTGCGTCTTCGTCGATTTCGGCAATCAGCCCGACGCCGAAGAACGGTACGGCGTTGCGGTGAGCCGCGACATTGTTGGCCGCGTCGTTTTCGGGCCGCGCCTGTGCGCCGTGAAAGCCGTAGGAGGTGAGGACACCATTGATGCCCCCCTCGAGGAAGGTTCCATCGGCCAGCTTTTGGCCGACGATGTAAAAGTCGCGGTACCGAGGCCCGCTGCCACCGAGCACCGGCTTCTCGTGGCACGAGCCGCAGAAGGAGACGTTGGCGTTGGGGCCTAGGCCATCCGAAGGCAAGAAGCGCCGCTGGGCCACCAACTTCCCGCGTTCGAAGGTCTCGAGCTGTTCCGCCGAAGCCGCAGGCATTGCTTCACCCATCGGAGCGTAGATGTCCTCGGCGATTCGCGGCCCTGTTGCGGCGGAGATTCGATCCTCGGCCGGACATGCCGCGAGCGCGGGGGCGAAGAGGAGAGCTGCGAGGATTCGAGCGTGCGAGTTCATTAGACTAAGGCGCGTTTTCGAGAATGATGCCGGCGTAGGGAGGACTGGAGTTGAGTGTGCCTCCGACGGAGACTCGGGTGCCGTCTTCGAGCCCGAAAACAGCGTGCAGGACTTCGAAAGAGATGGTCGTGTCTTCGGGCTCGGCGTCGAAGCCCTCGCGGATGATCGCCGAGGCCCCGTTGTTGCCGACGACGGTCGCGCGGCCCTCGGGATCGACCCAAACCCCGTTCAGACCCGGGAGCATGCCGATGTCTTCGGTGGTCCACGCCGAGCCGTCCCACCTCCCGATCGTGCCGAC
>CAYGTG010000054.1:0-16484 GCA_964352485.1 uncultured Nannocystaceae bacterium
GTTGTATACCGCGGCCGCCGACGGCAAGGTGCGAGGGTTTGATCTCGGGACTCGACGGAGAACCTTCGCGGTTCAGGCCCCGGCCGGTCACCCCTACGAGATTCAAATCGACGGCGACGACCTTCGCACGTGGGGCGCTCGAGAAACCCGGACGTGGCGACTGCGCGCGCCGAAACCGGGGATTCGCAAGAGTCCCGAGGCCCGAAACGCGGCCGCGATCCATCAGGATGGAACGAGCTGGATGCCCAAGACCGCCGACCCGGGACTCGTGTGGGTCGACTGGGCCAACGCATCGTCTGGCGAAGTCCAGTTCGAGGGTGCCTCGCCAGTCTCCCGAGTCGCTGCATTCGGAGATCGCTGGGCCACCCTCCACAATGACGGAAGCATCGCGGTCTGGACCGCAAAAGACCGAGCGTTCACGCGCACCCGTCAATGGACAGGAGGCGGCACGTTCAGCACCGCGTTGGCGGCCAGCGAAGCTACGGACACCGTCGCCACAGCCAACGAACTGGGCGCGATTCAGATTTGGGTGACCGCCGAGGAGGTGCCCCAAGTGCTCTCCGGGCACGAGCGTCGGGTCATGTCGCTGGCGTTCTCAGCCGACGGGCACCACTTGCTCTCGGGGGGCTATGATGGGCGGGTGCTCGAGTGGGACCTCAGGGACCCGTCCGCGGACCCCAAGCGGCTGCGCGATGGCGGAGACTCGGTCTACAGCATTCGCTGGGGCCCCGATGGAACGCGGGTCGCGGCCGGTGAGTTTGGAGTGCTTCGGTGGGCCCCGGACTCGGCCGGGCCCCAATCCTGGAGCGAGACACCCCACCGGGACGTCGTGATCGGCGCTGAGCATGTTGCAGGGCTCGCGGACGATGGAACCCTCAGCGTGTGGACCCGGGCCGGAGACTTGCAACTTCGACTCACCACGACCGGTGGCCGTTCGGCCCAAGGACTCGAGCTCTCTGTCGTAGGGAGCCTTCGGATCTTCGGTCGAAGCGAAGCTTGGCAGCTCCCGCTCGACCGAACCCCTCTGCAGTCCGACCCGGTCAAGCTGCTCGAGACCGCCTACCGAGACGCGGGAGTTCCAAGCCCCGGGGGCACGCCCTGATGACCGCAAACGGGGCGGTCGAGCACGCGCTTGCCGAGGGGCAAACCCGGTGGCCCGACGTGTCTGTGGACGCCGAGACCTTCGGTGCATTTCTGCTCGAGCGGGTCGATGCCGAAGCCGACCCCGCCGCGGTCATTCCGACCCTCCATGTGACCGACCTCTACCTGGTGTGCGCCTGCCTCGTCGGGTCTGAACGTGCCGCGCTGCGCTTTCGCGAGCATGTGTTCGACGTCGTCGAGGTCGCCGTTCGTCGCATCGACGCTTCCAGCACCGAGGACGTCGTGCAGGGTGTGTACGCTCGCCTGTTCCTCGCCGAGCAGCAGCGGCCACCCAAGATTCAGCACTACCGGGGCAAGGGAGACCTCCGCCGCTGGATCGGAGTCGTCGCCTCGCGGTTCGCGATCGACATGCGGCGCAGTGATCGAACCGGAGAACCATTCGCAGCCGAGCTCATCGAGCGGATCGCGGGAACCTCCGACAGCCACGAACTCGACGTCCTTCAGCGGACGTACCGCCGGGAGTTCAAGCAAGCGTTCGCGGTCGCGGTTGCATCCCTCGACGAGCGCCAGCGCAACGTGCTTCGGTATCAGCTCGATGGCATGACCGCTGACCAAGTGGGACGCATGTACAACGTGCATCGGGTCACCGTGGCCCGCTGGCTCTCACGGATCCGCCAAACACTCCTCGAGCAAACGCGTGCAACCCTGCGCATCAACCTGGGCGTGGACAACCGTGACGTCGACTCGATCATGCGAATGGTCGACGGCGGCATTTCGGTGAGCATGGATCGCCTGATCCCGCCGCCGGATCGTCACGACGTGGAGTCCTGAGGCCACGCGTGGCCGTGGGGCTCCGCTCGGGGGCAACAATCACGGTCGGCTCTTTGGCGCCTGGGCCCTCGACGTCATGATCTTGCCGGCCTCGTCGACGGCAAACTGGAGCGCGGTCGACTGGGTTCCTGACGTTTGCGGGGGGGCTAGGGAGACCAGCTGCAGGCTCTCGAGCACGCAGCGGGTCCATGCTCCGTGCTCCTCATCCCCGACCCGGCGAACGGAAACGCTCTCGACCACGGTCCCCACGTCGGGTTCTCCGATGAACTCGATGTCCACGATTCGGGTTGTTCGTGGCTTGGGGGCACCCGCTTCCAGGCAGCTTTGGGCAAGCTCCGCACCACTCTCCATCATGACCATGTACTCGAGGTCGGAGAGGAACTGTTCGTTGTTGGAAGCTTCGTCGACGGTGTTGGGGTCGAGACCCTCGGCACGCAGACGAGCGAGCCGTGCCGCCTTGATCGCCTCGAGTTGCCTGGCGTGCGCCAAGGCGGCGGAGCGTTTACCTTCGGCCTCTGCTCGAGTGTGCGGCGCCGCAACGGCGGTCGGTGTCGGTTCCCCGGCGACCGCGGGCTCTGTCGTGCTTGCTGGGGCCTCGTGCAGGTGCGTGCGGTTGGCCGGCGTCGGTGTCGCTGCGACCACGGCCTTGTCCGGTTGCGCTATCGACCCGCTCGTCTCGGTGGAGCGAAGCGCCATCCCCCCAACACCCGCAAGCAAGACAACCCCGAAGCCAATGCCAAGCGCCGTGCTTCCGGCGATCTGCGTTCCCGTTGCCGCGAGCGGGCTGACCGCGACCGCCCAGGCGGCGCGCTCCCCTCCGTGGGCTTGGTCGAGTTCGGCGCGCAGCCGCTGAAGACCCGTTCGCAGCCGACCCCGAACGGTCGCCGCCGGGCAGTCTTCATCGCGCGCGATGTCGGCCAGCGACACCCCTTCGTAGTAGTGGAGCAATACGGTTCTGCGGAAGGGCTCACCGAGATCAGCGACCGCTTGCGCGAGCACGCCGAGCACCTGAGCCCGCGCAGCCAGCGTGGTTGCGCTTGGCAGGGGCGTGGGGGCGGGGCCCTGCGACTCCCGGGCCTCCCGCCGGGCCGAGGCGCGGAGCCGCATGCGATGGGCGTTTCGCAGCACCTGGCGCAGCCACCCCCGCGGCGACTCGAGATGAGCCGGAGGGTGCGTGACCAGGCGTTCGTACGCGGCCTGCACGAGGTCATCAGCATCGGCGGGTGATGCCAGCGACGCGGCGAGGCGTCGAAGCCACGGTGCTTCGGCGAGAAAGATCTCGAGGTCTGGGCTTGCTGTTGCGCTCATCTCATCACCCCAATGCCGCCGGGCGCCGGACCGTTTGCGAAAAAGAGCGCGGCGCTGTGGATCCTATCCAAAGCGGGCTCGATCGGTCTCTTCGGCAGTCTCCAGCGCGCCAGACGACGACAGCAACAGCGTCGCGTGCTGTCCGCGACGGCTGTCGCGTTTACGCCGTCATGTTCGGAGGCTTCGCGACGCTCCAGGGGCGGTTTTTCGCCTCGAAACCCTGCGACGGCGATGCCACAGCGTCACGGTCATCGCGTGGGGCAGTGTCAGTGCACTCACCGAGACAACGAGGATGGATAGGGTTGCAGATGCGGAGTCCGGCGCGAGCTCGACACCATGCCGCCAGCGTCCATGCGAGCACCGCAGCACCGCTGTGAGATCCCGCGTCTCCAGGACCCGCGTCCACCCCTAAGCCGGCGTCGCCTGCGGCGTCTCTCCTCGTGTGGGCTGAGCGTCGGACTGATCGTCGGCGGCATCGAAGTCTGTGCTGAGGGGGTCCTCATCGAGTGGCAGAGAAGTGGCTACGCCATCTTGCTTGCATTTCACAACCAACAAGATAGCTTGTTATTCGCAAGTGGTCTTTCGGCGTGGTCCCAAAAAGCCCTTGAACCTGAATATCAACATCAACATCGGGCGCGCGCCGATGGAACGGAACAAAACCATGGACGAAACCAAATACGCCAAGGGCAGCACAGCGCTTCTCTTCATCGACCCCTACAACGACTTCCTGGCCAAGGAGGGCAAGATGTGGCCCGCCCTCAGCGAGGTGGCCAAATCCGTCGACCTTCACGCGAACCTCGCCCGGGTGCGCACGGCGGTGCGCGAGGCCGGAATGCCGCTCTTCATTCTGCCGCATCATCGGCACAAGCCGACGGACTTCGAGGGATGGGCGCACCTGACACCCTCGCAGAGTGGGGCGCACCAGTACCAGTTGTTCGCCGTCGATAGCTGGGGCGGCGAATGGTACCCAGGCTTCGGTCCCGAGCCCGGCGATATTGTCGTCCAGGAACACTGGGGCGCGTCCAGCTTCGCTGGCACCGACCTCGACGTGCAGCTGCGCCAGCACGGTATCACCCACGTGATCTTCATTGGCCTGATCGCCAACACCTGTATCGAAACGTCAGCGCGCTATGCGGCCGAACTCGGCTACCACGTGACGTTGGTACGCGATGCGACGGCAGCCATGTCGGCAGAAGCCATGCACGCCGCCCACGAAGTCAACGGCCCGACCTATGCGCACGCCATTCTCAGCACGGAAGAGCTTGTGCAGAAATTGGGATCCACTGAGGCTGAGCCAGCTGAATCATGACCCACTGGAACCTGTCCGAAATGACCAAAGACTTGATGGATAAAATTTACGTCATCACCGGCACAAGCTCCGGCATCGGAACGGTTATCGCCCATGAGTTAGCCAAGCGCGGAGCCAACGTCGTGGCTGGAAATCGGAATACCGAGAAGGCGCAGCAGGCGATGGCCGCCGTCACGTCGGCTGCCGATGACTTGGGCGGGTTCTCGACCCACGATTTAGATCTGTCCTCGCTGGCGTCTGTGCGCGCGTTCGCAGCGAAGGTCGACTCGACGATCCCCCATATCGACGGTTTGATCCTGAATGCAGGTATCATGGCGCTGCCTGAGCGAAAGGTGTCGGTTGATGGGCTTGAAATGCAAATGGCGACGAATGTTCTAGGACATCATTTGCTGACCTCTCTATTGCTGAGCAAACTGAAGAAAGCGCCCACGGCCGTGGTCGTTTCGACCAGTTCTTCTGCCAGTAGCACCGTCAATAGGCGGTCCATCTGGGACGATATCAATGCTGAAGAGAAATATGACCCTTGGGAGGTGTACGGCTTGTCAAAAATCGCCGCGTATCAGTTTCGGGATGGGCTGCGCGAACGACTGAAACAATCGACTCCTTCCGCTAAAATCAAGGTGCTGACCACGCATCCGGGCCTCACGGCGACGCCCCTGTTCGACGCTTCGCAGGGGCTCTTTGCGACGGTCTTTCGAAGCATCAAAGGGATCTTTATGATGGAGCCTGCGCAAGGGGCTTTGTCCACCCTGAGGGCCGTGCTTGATGATGGTATTCCAGACGGGAGCTTTGTTGGACCCGGGGGGTTGACAGGGCTTCGGGGGCAACCGAAGATCATCAAGGAGTACAACGCAAAAATGGCTCTCGATCCGGAGTTGCGCCAAAAGATGTGGTCATATTCCGATGTCGCGACTGGAGCTGTTTGGGAATGACGTTCTTGAACTGGGCGCCGCTCAAGCTCGGCCTCTCGCCTGGGCGGGCGTCATACCCGTCCTGGTGCGAAAAGCGCGATAGAACGAGCGCGTGAACGCCATCCGAACCTCAACCTGCCGGTTCCCATCCGCCAGGTTGTAGACAAGCACGCGGATCTTCGTCTGCAGCGAGCCGCCGGATTCGGTGGGGTCTGCACGAAGCCCCGCTCGTCGAGTCCCACATGGCCGCTGAGCCACGCGGTGTTGGGCGCCGCCCCGACCATGGTGATGAAGGCGCTGAAGATCCGTTCGCAGCCGACCCCGCACGGTCGCCGCAGGGCAGTCTTCATCGTGGGCGATGTCGGCCAGCGACTGTTGCGCAGATCTCGTCCCCTCAATGCCGCCGGGCGCCCGACCGTTTGCGAAAAAGATCGCGGCGCTGTGGAGTCTATCCAAAATAGGCTCGATCGGTCCTCTTCGGCAGTCCCCACCGCGCCTGACGACGACGGCTGTCGCGTCTACGCCGTCATGTTCGGAAACTTCGCGACGCTCCAAACGCGATTTTTCGCCTCGAAACCCTGCGACGGCGATGCCACAGCGTCACGGTCATCGCGTGGGGCAGTGTCAGTGCACTCACCGAGACAACGAGGATGGATAGGGTTGCAGATGCGGAGTCCGGCGCGAGCTCGACAAAGTCACGTCCGATCTGAGGGCCGAGCCACACCAGGAGCCCCGCGATCGTGATGACGCCGAGCGCCGCCAGCGTCAGGGCGACCTTCGCAACGCCGGAAGCCTGCGCCGCGCGGAAGTGACCGTCGCGTCGGACAGCCAGGACGTGGGCCAGGCCGTGTACAAACGAGAGATACAACGCGACCGCGACGACGGGCGGCAGAGCGATGAGCATCGCGACCAGCACCGCGAAGACCTCGATCTCGTGCGCTGGGTCCGGGACTTGCCCTCGGTTTCGGGCGCTCCACAGCGTGCCGGCTGCGAGCCCGATCAGCGCCACGATCATCAGGGAGGCGAACGGTCCGCTGATGGGCGGCGGCGAGATGCCGAGTGCGACCAGAGTCGAAGCGGCCTCGTGCGGGTGAGCAAAGAAAGGGACGCCGATGACCATCATTCCGCGAGCGCAGAACAGCACGGCGGCTTGGGTTCCTTCGGCCGCGAGATGTCGCAGCTCCGCTTCGCCGAAATGGTGGCAGGATAGGAGCAAGAACGAGGCCAGCGACAATCTCGGCCAGTTCCACCACAGCGCGACCATGACCGCCGCGGACGCGACATATCCAGCGTAGAACATGACCCGCGCGGCGGGACCGCGTCCCACGACGTCGCGGTAGATGAGGTAGTCGAGTGCGCCGTGCGGAATCCCGAATAGCGCCACCGCCACGACCGAGAGCGCGACCACCAGCCACGGACCCAACAATAAGTTTGCGGCCACCGCCGCGAGGGCGATGGCCGCAAGGGTGCGGTCGATTCGGTGACTCCGAGCGACCGTGGTCGAGGTCATGCTCTGGGCTCGGTCCTGCGATTCGCACCGGTGCGAATCATGCCGACCCCGACGATGACTTCGATGACGCCGATTGCGGCAGCATCGAGGCCGGTGAGAAAGCCGACGTTCCAGCCCACCGTAGCTCCGAGGAACACCGAGACGGCGAAGCTCACCCCCGCCATCGCAAGGATCACCCAACCAACGGTGGCGTGGTGCATTTCAGGGGCGTCTTCGAGGGCCGGGCGTGTTGGAGCCATTGTCGTTCTTCCCTTCGCTGATCAGACGGCAGCCGCGAGGTCGCCGACGCTAGCGGCTTCAGGTTTGGGGTCGGCTTCCATCTTCGCCTTCGCGATGGCGTAGATCATGATGCCGTAGCCACACTTGGCCGTGATATCGGCAATGCTGTAGCCGAGCTGCAGACCGACCTCTGCGGATGCACCACCAATGCCGAGCATCGGCATCATGTAGGCGATGGGGTAGAAGCCCCAAGTTCCCAGAAGGAGCAGCTGCGTATTCCGCAGAAGCACGCGGACTTCCTCGGAATTCGACTTTGCCGCGGCTCCAAGCTCTCCGTACAGAACCTTGAGGATGTACAGGAACGGAATGGTGGACAGCACCGCCCAGATCATTCGGGTGCCGTTGTCGGTCGCGATCTCGCCTGGGTATCCAAGCAAAATCATGGCGGCCGAGGCAATCACCAGCTTGCCCATCAGCGGGCCTCGCACCGACTTGGACAGCGCCAACACGGCGACCAGTTCAGCCACGAGCAGCGGGACGGTCAGCAGCCAATCGACGTAACGGTATGCATCGTTGAACGGCGTTCCGGACGCCACATAGGCTCCCGCTTCGGTCAGCACATAGGCTTCGGACCAGCTGTTGAAGATGCGGAGGTAGTGGTAGCCGGCGATCCCGACGACCAGGGCCGACATCACCAGCGCGGGGCGATATTTGGCGGAGAGCTGACCTCGGGCCAGCACGAAGAAGACGAACGAACCGAGCATCGCTGCGATCGCCAACGACAGGGCGTTGTAGACGAGCTGATACTGGGCAAATGACAGATCGGGCATCACGGGCCTTTCGACAGGGGTTGGAGGTCCAGGGTTTGTACATGACTCATAGTTGTGTTCATGGTTTGTGCAAGCCAACGGTCGACAAGTGCGTAAATCGAACGGCAGCACCGCGTTCCGCGTATTGACGTGCCGCCATGAATCCGCGCTGGTGGCGGGGACAGCGGCCGCAATAGAGCTGGCTCATGGACCCCCGCCGAGCGCTGGGGGACCATGAGGAGTGTCCCTCGCCACGATCATCCGACGGTTGTCGATCGCGGGTGCCCTCGCGCTTGGGTGTTCCTTCGACAGTGGTGACGGAGCAGGCGGAGCTGCCGCCGCGACCGAATCGTCGGCCGGCACCGATGATCCCGGCCCGGCGAGCTCGACTTCGGGACCGCCGGGCACGGCCTCCGCATCTGGAGGCGGCACTGCATCCGGGCTGACAACCGGCGACTCGATGAATCCGCCAGGAACATCTTCGACGTCGAGCGCGCCGGAGACCAATACGTCCGAAACCACAACGTCGGCGACCCGCGGGTCCGACACGAGCACGACCGGCGCTGACACGTCTGGCGAGGATGCGACCACGGCGGGGGAAACGGGCGCGGGGACCGACTGCACGGTACTGCTGGCCGAGGCACTGACGAGCCTCGATGGAGGGGACGATGGGCGAGAGTGGGTGGTGCTCTACAATCCGTGCGAGCAACCCGTTGATCTCGGACCGATGACCCTGGCGTGGGGGGCGAGAGCTATACCGGTGCGGTCGATCTGGTGGGCACGGTCGCCGCGGGTACGTGTTTCGTGGTGGGGGGCCCCGACAGCAATGGGGGCAACTTCGACCCGCCGCTTCAGCAGCTCGTGAACTTCGAGCCAAACCTGTCGCGCAATCCCGGTGCGATCGGCCTGTTCGAGCTCGCACCCGCGGACGTCGATGTGGCTGATGTGCCCCTGGACGTCGTCATCTACGGCGATGCGAACACCGGTGGCTTTCTCGACCCGTCCGGCGTCATGCCGGGCCCGGTCTTGCCCGGGGCGCTCGACCTCGTGTCGCTCCGTCGCACCAGCCTCGCATCGACGTGGGAGTTCGCCGATCCCCCAACGCCGGGCGCCTGTCCGACCTTGTGAGAAGCTGGGCCGGCATCAGACGTGACAGAAGGCCGCCCCGTGTTCAAGGGGGCCTGACCCGATCACTCGTCCCAGGCCACGTGCACGGCGACCTCCGCGGGCGTGCCAGATACCGATCGGACCGGCAGCCTGGCCACCGCAGTCTCGCCGGGTGCGATGGTCTCGGGCATCACGGTCTGGACGAAGTGCCAGTCCAAGAACTCGCCATCCTCGTCGAAGAACGCGAGCTTGGTGCTGCCCAATACGGCCGGTGCGCTGCCCGTGTTCTCGAGCGTGACGATGAGGTCTGCGAGGATCTGCGTGCTGCCGACTCGCGATCCGGCGCGAAAGCAAGTGGACGGCCAAGCCCGGAGCGGCGGTCTATGACTTCCGCGGGCGCTTGCCGACCAGCCGAAAGAACCAATTGCCCTGTCGTTGGTCCGTGTTGCCCAGCTCGGGGTGGTCCTCCTGAAGCTTCTGGAACAGGTCGTCGAGACCTCCTCGCCTGAACTCGGGCGCCGCCTTCACGGTTTCGGCCAGCTGCCTCAGCCTGCCAGCTGTCATGCCTTCGGAACGCGATTCGGCGAACCGGCGGACCGCATTGTTCTCCAACAACACGCCGCCGACAGCCACATCAACCCATTGGTCCGGCTCGAGGGTCACGGAATTCAGATGAGGACGGAGCGCAGCGGCGACAAACTCTGGTTGCAGCTTGGAGGCGAACAACAGCGCGACGGCGGCATGGAAGGCGTCAATCTTGTCCCACGCCAGTGCGTCCTTCAGCACCTCGATGCACCGGTCTTCATCGAGGGCCGCGACAGCCTCGCGAAACTGGTCGAGCAGAGGGGTCTCGCGGCGATGTCGATCGTGGGCGGCCTGTTTTTCGGCCCGTTGTTGCTCTCGGCGTTCGGCCTCGCGGTCGCGGAGCGTCAAGTAGTAGTCGCCGAATCCTTCTTCCAACGCGTAGTCGTCCGCCTCCAAGCGGGACGCATACCGTTCCAACCACGAGGCGAGTGACGGGGCCACGAGCCTCGGTGAATCGTCATGGTCACATTCGAAGACCCGGCCCGTGAGGCCGTGGACCACGAGAGAGTCGGAGTCCAGCCCCGCGAACGGTAGCCAGTGATCGGATGCCAGCTCATCCATCGTGCCTCCTGTTCTTGGCCACTGCTCAGGCGACTCCCGAGCAAACTCGATCGACAGCAGGACCGACTCCTGTTGAGCAACCGCCCAGCCCGTGGACAGCAGATTGAAGCCCCCCACGAAACCGTTCCCTTCCTGGCGCGATCCATCGTGGACCGACCACAGCACGCGAAGGTCTGCGGGCAATGCGATACCAAACTCAGTCTCGGCCTGGGCGAGTCGCTCAGGCGTCGCCCCTGGCGCGAGGTTCTGGGCCAGCAGCGGTGCACCATGGTCCGTCATCCATCGACGGATGCGCTCGAGTGCGTCGCGCGTCCGGGCTTCGCTCTGAGGGTCTCCTCTCATGCTCGTCCTGCCGGACCTCGCGGGCGCAACCGATCTTAGAGCGACTCGAGCGACTCGCCGCGCAGCGTGTAGTCGCTCGACGACGCCCAGCCGCGGACCATGACGTGGACCTCGGCGGGGGAGGACAGCTCCACTTCGCACAGCTCGTCGCTGCCACTTCGGTAGGGCCGGCACTCCCAGGACTGAGCCGTGGGAGCGACCCCGCTACGCACGTAGAGATCGGCGTCCGAGGAACCGGACAAGGTGAACGCGTACCGACCAGCCGCGAGGGTCGGCGTCGAGTAGTGGTGCTCTTCGGCGCGGGAGACTGTGCCCGATTCTTCGATTCCGTCCCATGCATCGTCGCCTTGGTCATCGTCATCGTCATCGCCAAAGCCAGGGAAGTACTCGTTGTCCTGCTCACCGGACACGAGGACGACCTCGGCGCTGTCGATCTCCATGAACATCTGCTCGTAGGTCTTGGGGTCGTCGTAGTCCATCAGGCCCCGCACGAGCGCCATCGTGGCGTTGGGCATCGAGTGGAAGAATGAGGGCATCGCGTTGGTGACGATGTCGAGGTACTTCGTGCCGTTTGGATCGTCTGCGTTGATCTGTGCGTGCGCGTCTGCGAGGGCGGAGTCCACGTAGGCGTACGTATCGCAGCCGTTCATGAACACCATCGCGTACTGTCCGGTCTGCCAGTCGCCCTTGGCGGCCAACGCCCGAATGTTGGCGCCAAGCCCAGCGTGACCGTTGTAGACGATGAGGTCGGCGTCGGCCGAGAGCTCTGCGTAACGCTGGTTGAAGCTGGCGGGCGCGGTGCGAACGTTGTCGACCAAGAGTGTCGTCACTTCGACGGCGCGGCCGTCGGTCATGCGTGCAAAGTACTGCACTTCGGGTATTTCGACGCCTGGTGCAGATGGGACCGAGGAGGGAACGGTCGTCAGGTCTAGCCCCGCGAGTTGTTGTCCTACTGCGACGTTGAAGCGGTCGTAGGCCCGAATGCCGGCGTCAGACCCTGAGGTGGCCCCATCTTCATACTTGCCGAAGACCGCGACAACCTGGAGAACGTCGTCTTCCCACACCTTGTGGTACTCGGGGTATTTGCCCGTGGTGTTGATGTCACTAATGGACACGGTCACATCAACGGACACGATGTCGTTGGCGTCCATGTCACACCCGGAACGACCCGGTCGATAGTAGTACCACATGCTGCCGCGCGTCACGTCGTGGGCGCCGAAGTCTACGCAGTCGTGGTTGTACTTCTCGGTGAAGGAATCCTGGCCCGCAATGGTGATGTCGGAGGGAAGATGCAGCGTGTACGAGGACGGCACATTGTCGCGGTCACCCCAAGCGACAGGCATCTTTGCGTCGTAGGACGCGACGTACCGACCGTCACCCATTGGGGTGGTCTCGATATTTGTGACCTCGAGTTGGTCCAGGCGGCCAACGGAGTTGTCTTCGTTGAGGTGGCCAATCGTGTACAGCAGCTGGTCTTCGATCGCGCTCGCGGCAGACCATGTGGAGCTGACGACGACCTCACCCGAGAACTCGAAGTCGACGAAGATCGCCTCGACGCTGCTGTCGGCCTTCCCGGGGAATCCCCCCTTGACGTAGTCGCCCTCGCCGACGGCCAGCGTGTCTGCCTCCGACTGGCAGGCGGTCATCAGGGCAGCGGCGGCAAGGAACGTTGCGGTCTTCTTCATGCGAGCCTCGGGTCTGCCGCACACTTAGGCCTACAATGTGGGATTCGCAACTGCGCCACGCAACGGCCTGGAATCAATCGCATTACGGTATCCGGCAAGGCTTGCGCAAGCTTCGCGCAAACAACGCGATCGATACTCCAGCGCCCCCCTGTGGCCTCCGAGCCCAAGCTTGGAATCTGGGCCACGAGGCCGCGGTAGACTGCCACTCGAGGCCGGGCGGCTGCGCCAGAAATCAACCTTGCACCGCAAAGATCACATAGCTACCATGTTTAGGCGGATGAAAACTAATATAGCTAAGTCTTGGGAACGGGTCGCGATTTCGCTCAGCGTGCTCCTGGGTTGCTGGTCGTTCGCACAGACGGCCGATGCCTGCAGTCCCCAGCCTGAGGAGTGTTTTGCTCCTGAGCCGTCCCAGGTCGTTGTGACTCAGGGTGTCGTCGCGTTCGGACCGCTGCTCGGGTCCGGAACCGGCGTTGTCGCGACCGCCATGCGTGACGACGGTACGATCCTGGAGGGAGAACTCCTCCCTCGGGAGTTCGAGCAACAACGCATTTGGGTGTGGCAGCCAGCGAGTCCACTGACCGATGGCGACGCATTCACGGTGGAGGTCACTTCCCCGGGCCAGTGGGAGTGCGTCTCGCGCTTCGACGAAAACCTGCGCATCGCGGTGGAGGTGCAAGATGTCGCGCTCGAGATTCCTGCTGCACCCATGTTTATCGCGGCGTTCGATCGCTATCCGGCCAAAGCCGGACGGGTGGCGTGCTGCAACCTGGGCGAGGACTCCTGTGGTCCGAACATCACTTGCCTGGGAGAAACGACGCAGGAACGACCGCGCATCACGTGGAGTCCCGAGCCCCTCGAGCTCGATCCACGCATCGCCTCGAACTTTGTCCGTGAGTACTTCCGCGCCGACCCTGCGTACTCGGAGGAGCCTGTCGCGACGCAGTACGGGTTGAAACCTCCGCCTACGTTCAGCCTGAACTACGCCGATCTGGCGAACGAGTACTGCATGCGAATCGACACCATCAGTTTGGTGGATGAGACCCGCACCTCGGAGATCCAGTGCGCCGCCGATCCCGGGTTCGACTGGCTCTCCTCCGACAACGACCTCGATGCGTTCGCCGAGCGATGCGAGTCCGGAGCGTACTGGGAGGACGACAACTCCGCCTACCCTTCGGCGATGGGGGGCACCGGGAGCAGCGGCGGAGACGATGGGTCCTCAGGCGAGGCCGGGACCTGGGCACCCGAAGGCGAAAGCACCGGGGCGCCCGACGGTCCTGCCGGGGACTCG
This sequence comes from uncultured Nannocystaceae bacterium, assembly GCA_964352485.1. GTDB lineage: Bacteria > Myxococcota_A > Polyangia > Nannocystales > Nannocystaceae > CAJXVA01. The sequence continues at coordinate 13,570 of CAYGTG010000054.1, forward strand.
GAGTCGAGCGGCTGTGCGTGTCGGAGTACGCCTTCTTCTCCGATCGCCGGTGCCTGGTGGCTCATCCTCCCGTTTTGGATACGCCGACGCCGTCGAGCAAGCTGAGGCGAACCCGGGGCTTTCTACAGCTTCTCGAGCGTCCGCTTTACGGTCGCCCGACTGCTGTGGTCTTTGGGCGCGATCTCGAGGAACTTCTGGAAAGAGGCCTTGGCGGCCGCGCGCTTGCCTGACTTGTCCTGAGCTCGCCCGAGGAACAGCCAGGTCTCGGGGTACCAAGGCGTGCCCTCGGCGGACGCATCGGTGGCGGCCTGGAGAGCCGAGGTGGCGGGACCCAGGCGGTTGCGTTCGAGGTAGATGCGCCCGGAGATGTATTGGGCCTCCAGGAGCGTCGCGTCGAGCTCAAGCGCTTTGGAGAACGCGGCGAGAGCCTCGTCGTTCTTGTCGAGGTCGCGTCGCGCACGGCCGATGTTGAGGTAGGCGGCCGGGAACGCGTCGGTCTTGCTGGTGACGAACTCGAGCTCGTCCAAGGCCTGCTTGGCTTGGCCCGCATACGCCAGCAACCGACCGTGAAGGAACCGGGCCTCGAGGTGCTCGGGGTCGAGCGCTGCGGCGCGTTGGTATTCGACCCGAGCGTCGCTGTGCTTGTCGTTGAACTCGAGGATCTTGCCCTTGAGCACGAAGACCTCCGCGACCGGTTTGGGGGTCCGCACCGCCTCGATCCGCGAGAGCGCTTCTTGGGGATCTCCAAGGTCGAGAACGGCCTGAGACATAAGCATCGCCGCCTCCCAATCGTTGGCGTCCGCCGCCATCACCTGGCTCAAGAGCCGCTTCGCATCCTCGGGCCGGCCTTGGCTGAGTCGAAGCCGGGCTGCGACGATCTTGACCTCGGCGCTCGCGGTTGGCTCGTTGGCGCGGTCGCCTACGAGGGCTTCGAGCTTGTTGAGTTCACCACCGGCGACAAACAGCCGGCCCAGAGGGCCGACCAGGCCCGGGTATGCGCCGGTGCGGCCGTAGACGGCCAAAAAGTCCGCTTTTCCGCCGGCGGCGTCTCCGGTCTGCATTCGCGTGTTTCCACGCAGGACCTGAGCATCGTTGTCCGTGGGCGCGGCCTCGAGGGCGCGGTCCAGCGCAACCAGTGCCGCGGTGGTCTGGCCCTGGTCGATCTGATAGCGAGCTTTGGCGGTGAGGAGTTTGGCGATCTTTCGGGCGTCGCCATCGCCTTCTTTGAGCCGAGCCACGCCTGCGTCCAGGGCGGCGACGGCTTCGACATTCATCCGTGCGGCGTCCAGCATCGCGGCCTGTGCGAGCGCAACGCGGTGGAACGTGGGGTCCTTGGCGATGACCTTCGCGAACTCGGCTTTGGCCTCATCGACCTGCAGTCGCATAGCCTGGACTTCACCGCGGTAGAAGGGAACCTCGACGCGTTCCGGAGCGGCCTCCGCGAGGGCCTCGAGGCTCGCGAGGGCCTCGAGGCTCGCGAGGGCCTCGTCACCTTTGCCCGCGGCGACAGCGAGCTCGACACCCAGCAGCAGCACGTCCACGGAGCCCGGCTTGGCCTTGCGAAGTGCGTTCATCGCTTCATTGGCCGGGGCAAACAGCTTGCCCTCGATGCCAGCGCGGACCTTGGCCTCGAGGACAGCCGTGTCGGTCGGCGTCACCTCGAGGGCTTCGTCGAACTTGACCATGGCCCCGGGGGTGTTTCCGCGGGCGGCCGCGATTCGTCCCCGCACCGCCGCGAGTTGGCCGCGAAAGCCGGCCGGCAACGTGTCGCCCACGAGCTTCGAAACCGCCTCGTCCGCGCCCCGAAGCTCGCCCCGCGCAAGCGCGTGGACAGCCAGTAGCTTCCCCAATCCGGGGTGGTCGGGCGCAGCTGCTGCGGCGGCTTTGAGTTCGGCAAACGCGGCGTCGGGGTCGGATGCGAGCTTGGCCTCCAGCGCCAGGTTCTTGCCCATCGCCAAGCCTTCGGCCGCCTTCGCCTCGGCGGCGGCTTCTTCGGGCTGTTTCTGGGCGAGCTTCATCATGGCTCGGTAGCCCGCCAGCCGCGGGTCGTCGCCCGCGAGGGCGGCTGCGGCCGGCTCGAACCGCGCATTGATGATCGAGATCAACCCACGCACGCGCTCGACGTAGGGCTCCTCGCCTTTGACGAACGGCTCGAACGCTGCAGCGCCGGCCTTGGCCGACTCGAGGTCGGGGCCGTACCGAAGATGGAGGAGCAACAAGGCTTCGGCTTGACCGACGGGGTCGCCATCCTTCTCGGCTGCTTCGGCCGCTTGCACGTAGCCCGTGGGCGTGTCCTGGTCGAGCAGAGAGAGAACCTTGGCCGAGCGATCTTTGGCCGCGACGGCCTGCGGCTTGTCCTCGCCGCCGTCCTTGGGCTGGTTGGCCTTGGCGATGCCCCGCTGCCCGCTGGTCTCTGGGGCCGTGTCATCGAAGACCCCGGCGACGTAGAGCCCGCCCAGGAGCGCGACTCCAAGGCCGAGCGCAGCGACGCCGTAGATCAGCTTTCGCGAGCCGCCGCTGTCGGCGAGGGCCCGTGGCGTCGGGCTGCCCGGCTGTGCGTATCCAGGACGGCCTCCGGCAACGCCGGTGTCGAGTCCGACCGCGGGGCCAACACCAGCCTCTCTCGGTGCGAGTCCACCCGCCTCCCGAGACTCGATGCCCATCTCAGCCGGGCTCAGGCCCGTGCCTGCGGGCTCGAGATCGAGGTTTGCCGGGGCGACCAAGTTGCCGGCCGGCTCCATCTCGAGGCCTGAAACGGGCGTGAGATCGCTGAGCCTGTCTGTTCCAGGCAGGTCGAGCTCGAGCGGAGTCAGGTCGGTTCCACTGCCGACGGGGCGTGGAAGATCGAGATCAGAGTGCAGTTGTGGGGTCCCACGTCTTGTGGCCGGCGCAGGAAGGTCGAGGTCGACCGGGGC
>CAYGTG010000055.1:0-9286 GCA_964352485.1 uncultured Nannocystaceae bacterium
CTGCTGTGCTGAGGCGGCAGCCTTCGCGGCGAGCTGGGCCAGCGGATCGCCGCGAAGCTCACCGCCGTCCTTGGGCGTGGTGGCCTCGCCGGAGATAGGGTCCGCGTCCGCGACCTCGCCCCCTTCCCCCTCGGTTTGGTCTCCAACGATTTGCGAGATCTTGATCGCACCGACCACGCCCACGCAGACGACCAAGCCCCCGAGCGTCACGTTGCGAACGATCCGCAGCTGGCGCGCGCGACTCGAGGCAAAGATGAAGTCACGATGCTCCCGCTTGGGGGCCGGAGCCTTGCCCTTCCCCGAAGCGAGCCACGTACGGGCATGGCTGAGCTTGCCACCGCGAAGCAACCGCTTGCGGTCCCTGCCCGCTGCAATCCAATCTCGCGCGAGGCTGTCGAGCTTCTCCCACTGTCGCGCCCAATCCGGATCGACACTCGGGTTCGCGACCGACGGGGGGCCCGATGGTGCCGCTGAGGGCGGGGCGCCCCGTGGCACGGCGGACGGCGCGGACGACATTGCTTGCGCTGCAAACTGCGGCGGCACGACGCCGGTGGGTTGCCGACTTCCCGGCCCCGGCCCCGGCCCCATCGGAGCGTGCGAGACAGGCGGAGGCGCACTCATCCCCGACGCAACCTCGTGGAGCCGGATTTCGTACATCCCGACGATGACCTCATCGCGCCCGGTCACGGCGACCGCCCCCTGAATCCGTTGCCGGTTGACGAACGTGCCGTTGGTCGAGCCCAGGTCCTCGACGACAACGCCCCCGGCGGTCTGCGAAAAACGGCAGTGCCGGGACGAAATGCCCGTGCCGCCCAGGCACAGTTCACAACCTCCAGCCCGGCCGACGTGGACCTGAGGCTTGTCGAACGTCACCAGCCGTGGCGGTGCGCCCTGTTCGCTGACCGACAGTCGAATCATGCTCGGGGCCTCGGTTGTAGCGTTCCTGTACCCGGTAGGGCCAGGAAACGACGGGTTCAGGACACATTCTGGGCGCCGAGGTGTTTCCTTTTGACTTTCCTACCGCGTATTCGGTAGTTCACAGGGCGAACGATGCGCGGCCTCAGCCTTTCGACCCTGACGTTTGGCGCACTCCTCGCTGCCACCTTGACCCAGGCGGGTTGTGCCAAGCGGACACCGCTGTCGCCCAAAGAACTCGCGAAAGTGACGACCGAGGCCGGCATCGCCCCATTGCGGGTCTACACGGAGCGCAAGCTGATCGCCCTGTACAGCGAGGAGAGCGTCGACAAGTCGTTCAACGTCGATCGAAAGATCACGGAGGAGTCGGACAAGGTCGTCGACAAGCAGATCACCACCCGCAACACAGCGGGCCTCATCCTCGACGTCGACGAACTCAACGGCAAGCCACTGCTGTTCGTCACCTTCGACGCGTCCTGCAAGACCCGGGAGTGCGCCTACCAGTTCGTCGAGACCGAGGACGGCCGTTACCGCCTTACCGAGGTCCCCAAGCGGGAGGGCTACAAGGAGAACCCCCCGACGTACCGCGCGTGCGTCTGGAAGAAGCGCAAGCTGAGCAAGGGCAAGCTCTCCTCCCTTGCCGAGGCCAACGAGGTCTACCTGGTGAAGAAGAACAACGGCAAGATCTTGACCATGACCCTCGAGGTCAAGAAGGTCACCAACGACCGCACCCAGACCCGCACCCGCCGCAACCGCGGCATCGAATGACGGCGGCCCCCGGTCGTCACCCGCATCGGGCCCGCCAGACCGAGGCCCACGCCGGACGCGCTACTCCGCTTCAGCCGGTTCGGCCGAAGCTTCCGGCGCGTCTCCATCGGCCGGCGCATCCGGCTCTTGGACCTCCACGCTCCCGTGCTGCGAGAGCATGTCCTCCCACAGACCCCCTTGGGTGACGATCGCGTCCGTCCCCACATTGAGGGTCCGTTCCACGTTGGCGCGGCGGAACAGCTTCGCGGGCAGGTCGGGCTGGGTCGGGTCCTTGTCCTTGATCGTCACCTGCTCGTTGATCACGACCACCCCCTCTTCGAACTCGACCGAGCGAGCGACCTCGAACTTCCGCTCGATGCCGTTGTCGAGGGTCACGAGTCTCTCGTCGTAGAGCGTGACCTCGGCGGAGCCGATACAGGCGCCGTCCTCGGTCTGAAGGCGCTTGTCCGTGAAAGTGTCGCCGATGAGCGGAAGCAGTCGAATGCGCCGCGAACAGTTTTTCGGGTCCTCCGGATCGCAATAGCGACTCTCGACGACAAGCATTTGCTCGGCCCCCACCGCCTCGAGCCGAATGGCGGCGCGATCCTTCTGGGCGCGAAGTGTCCCGATGGCCCGGACCGCGACGCCACGCGAGGTCCATTCGGTGATCGCAATTGGACCGACGGCCTCGCCGTTGTCGTACTCGCCAGTCTTCGCCCAGACGAGCTGTCGACCATCATCGAGCGCCTCGATCAGGAGATCGTCTTCGGTCAGTGGCCGCTCTGGAAGCGCCTTCGCCGGCTCATCACCGACGATGCAGGCGTCGATCGCCTCGGCCTTCGGCTCAATCGTCCGGCCGCTGCAGTCCTGAGCGGGCCGCTTGAGCTGCATCGTCGTGCGATCGAAGTTCCGCAGCAGGATCAGAAACCAGATGTCTGGCGGAACCGTCCCCGCCGAGACCTCGGCGGCTTCAGACCCGGCGACCTCAGCCTTGCAGATGGGGAGATCGGACGAGCCTTCTTTCTTGCAGCCCGCGAGGGCGAACGAAGCGAGGGCGAGCGAAGCGAACCAGCGGGAGCGGAGCACGGGTCTCACGGCGGCGCAGTGTAACAGCCTCGCACGCAACGACCCCAAACCCGACCACGCACGGTCCGGACCGCACTCAGGAGCTGGACGAGGTGCCCTCGCCGCCAACCTCGGCGTACGCCCGAGCGAACTCGGGCCCGAACACCACCGAGGTGAGCGTTTGGTCTTCACCGGTCAACTGCTGGTGCTTCTCGACGTAGCGCTTCCACACCGCGGCCCCACGGGTGGCCCAGCCAGCGCTCACGCCACGCTCGATCTCCTGCGGCGAAAGGCGGGCAAGCAGCCCCCGGACACCCTCCATCAGGCCGTTGATCAGGGCGACCTGGTGGATCATCAGGTCGGCATAGACTCCGACCAGCTCCTGGGTTCGCGCCGTGCCGCCAGCCTTCCAGTCCAAAAGATACGCGAGCACCGCTTCGGCCGAACCGGCGGCGTGCAGGGCCGTGTACTCCTTGATCGTCCGGACGCCCATCTCTGCGCCGAACTGCTCCTGCCCTTTTTGGAGTTCGACGAGGGCCTTGGCACTGGCTCGCAGCACGTCCTCGACGCAGGACAGAAAGCGCTCCTCCTCCGCAGCAGAAGCCGGCGGCGCGTCCCCAGGCCGAATGGAACTGGCCAGCCGCGCCACCGCATCCGAGCTTCCCCCCGATCGACCCTGCGCGGGCGCGGCCTGCCCAGCCCCGGCCTGCTCGGCCATCCGCTTGAACTCCGACTCGCCGACAACCTCGGGAAACTCGCGCTGTAGAATCGAAAGCGCATACCCGTGCGTTTCGACCGGCATCGAGGAGAGCGTTCCGCTGACCTCCTGCAGCATGGCGCTCCAGGACTGACGGTACGCGTCGTAGTGGGGGCGCAACCGGCTGACCGATTGGTGGACATCGCCCATATCCACCGCGGCAGTGCCAGCGCCCGCCCCGGGATTCGGCGCGGGTTGGGGAGCCTGCCGAGGCGGCGCGGCAGCAGGCCCCGGATTGTCCCGCACATTGGGGACCGACGTCGTGTGCACCGGAGCCGGCATCGCCGGGGAGTTGTGCACCGACGTTGGGGAATACGCGGCCGGGTTATGCGCCACGGGGGGCGCCTGCATGTGCGGGGCCGCGGCCGGTTGCCCCGCGCCCGTACCCGCCACCTCGCTGTGACTGATCCGCAGCTCCAACTTGCCAATCGTCAGCGAAACCCCGCCCGCGACCGGGATCGCCTCACCGGCCTGAACCCGCTGGCCGTTATGCAAGGTGCCGTTCGTAGACCCCAGATCGAAGAACTTTGCACCCGACGCATCGAAGCGCACGACCGCGTGCCATCCCGAGACGAAGGGGAAGGGCAACGTGAGGTCGTTGAGAGGGTTTCGACCGATACGGACCGGGGACGCCGTGAAGGCGTACTCGGTCGTCGTACCTGCCTCGGAGTCGAAGACTCGGATTGCGACAGCCGTCATGCAGAATCCGCGAGCCGCAGGTTAACACGGGCACGGCCTGCGCTCCTCACAAGACAGGCCGGAACGTTAACCGTCCGGCCGACTTGATCCACGTGTAAGGGGATGTGGCCCAAAAACGCCACAAAACCCCGTTTAGCGACCAGTTTGGTGACCCACGTCATCCGGGCTTTGTTATCGTCAAACGGCAGGCAACGGGCCTCGTTCCTCGTGTCGAATCCATCCCGCCCGATCAAGCTGCCGCTGCGCGTGGTGACCGAGGAAGAACCTCGAGTGCTGCGGCACGAGCCGGAGGACCTCAATTTGAGGGTTCTGCGGCCACTGTTTCGGTACGTCCGAGCACACCACGGGGACGACACCCTTCACCGTATGGTTCGAGAGGCCGGTGCAGATCCAACGATCCTGCAGCGTTCGGCGCCGTGGGTGTCTCTCGCGTCATTCGAAGCGATTCTCTCCGGGGCCCGCGAACTCGTCGGCTCCGACGCCGCCTTCATGAAGGCCTGCTACTACGACATCGCAAAGGTCTACGGTCCCATGACTTTGGTCATGCGCTCGATGACCGTCGGGACGACCTACCGCGCCCTCGCCCGGACGAGTCACCTCGTCTCCAAGGTGAGCCACTACGAACTCGTCGCCGGGACGCGCAACTCCGTGACGCTCCGCTACTTTTCGAAGCGGCCGGACTCCCACCTCAACTGCCTCTCGCGACAAGCCCAGCTATCCTCGGTGCCATCCCTTTGGTGGGGAATCCCAGAAGCGGAGGTCCAAGCCAACGCTCGGTTGTGCGACGGCGACCCTTACTGTGAGTACGTCGTTCGATGGCGGGAACCGATGCGCCTGCGATACCCGCTGCTGGGGCTTGCTGGCGGTTTCATCCTCGGCCAGGCGGCGATCAGCATGGGCATGGTCTCCAACACGCTTGCCGTGCCGGCGCTGCTCGCGGGCGCAGGTGCACTTGCCGGGATCGCGTTTCAGATGCGCCGCATGCTCCTGGACTACATCGCGACTGCCGAAGAAACGTCCTACGAGGTCGAACAGGTCGTGCAGGCTCACGGACGCGCCGTGGATGAACTCCTCGCCCTGCACCAACGGGAGCGTGCGTGGAGTAACACCTTGGAGATCAGGGAGACGGAGCGACGGGAGCGGCTCGAACAGGTCGTCGAAGCATTGGAGGGGGCGGACCCCGTCGAGGAAGCCTCCCACGACAAGCTGCTCCACCTTTCGCACGACATCAACAACCCCCTCACCGTCCTTCTCGCCTCCTCGCAGAACCTCACGGGCTCCGAGAACCTCTCCGTTGATGAGCGCGATGCTGCCAGCGCCATCAAGACAGCCGCGAAACGAATCCAGGCTCTCCTCGGGGAGATGTCGAGCATCGTGCGTGGCGACCGTCAGCAGGCACTGCCGACCGATACCATCGACGTCGACGAGATGACGAATCGGATCCGCAGGCAACTGCGCGCGACCGTGCTTTCCCGAGATATCCGCGTCACGGTGTTCCAAACTCGGGAAGCGCCTCCACAGATCACTACAGATGCGACGCTGCTCGAACGGGTGATCGACAACCTGTTGACCAACGCCTGCAAGTACACGCAAAAAGGCAGCATCATCGTCGAGGTGTCCGGGACTCCGGGGCATCTCGTCCTCAAGATTTCTGACAGCGGAAAAGGAATCGGTGAGGACCGGCTAGAGCAGGTTTTTATTGGCGGCAAAGCTGACCAAAACCCCCTCGTGGGAACGTCGCACGGAGATGGTCTTGCCATCGTTGTGCGCCTGCTGGACCACGTATCTGGCCGGCTGGAGATCATGAGCACGCCCGGTGAGGGGACGACCTTGTGGGTGGCAATTCCGAACGAACCGCCGAATAACGGCCCAGCCCGGACGCGAACCAAGGTCGTTACCGCACGCGATCGATTCGAACGCGTGGTCAGGATACGCCCGCGCGCGTGACAGGTTCGGAATCAGGCTCAGGCACTGCGCCCGAGCGCATGATCGACATCTTCCTTCGCTACCTTCGGGCCGAGGGCGCGCGGGTTGTATTCGGAGTTCCGGGCGGACTGCTACACCCCTTCTTCGCTGCCATCGAGCGGGAAGACGACCTCAAACTCATCGTCGCCAAACACGAGTGCGGAGCAGCCTTCATGGCCGACGGATACGCCCGGACGGGGCGCTGCCTCGCCGTGTGTGCAGGTACGTCTGGTCCGGGCGCCACCAACCTCCTCACAGGCGTGGCGGTTGCCTACTCCGATGGGGTGCCAATGCTGGTGATCACCGGACAAGCGCCATCCCATGCGCTCGGCAAGGGCGCCGCCCAGGAGACTCCGCCGGAGGACATCGACATCGTCGCCATGTTCAAGCCGGTGACGAAGTACTCCACGATGGTCCAGGGACCGAAGCGGATGTCTCATCACCTGCGCCGCGCGCTTCGACTCGCCCTCACCGGCAGACCGGGGCCTGTCCACCTGAACGTCCCCGTCGATTTCTGGGAACAGCCGGCCGATGAAGAGTGGTTTGAGCCCTCCTCGTATCGGCCAACAACGGCCGTGTTTGACAGGAACTGCGTCGCGCAGGCCTCACGCGCTCTCGTCGAAGCAGAGTACCCAGTCATCCTGGTCGGATCGGGTGCCGCAACGTCCGGAGCCGAGGAACACGTCCGCGCGCTGGCAGAGCTCCTTCCCGCTCGTGTCGCTACGACGCCTCGCGCCAAAGGGCTGTTCCCGGAAGACCACCCCCTATCCATGGGCGTGATGGGTATCGGAGGACACCGAGAAGCACGAACGACGCTTCTCAGCGACCGCGTCGACGTCCTGCTCACCGCGGGTGCATCCCTCAGCGAAACTACGACTCTCAACTGGCACCCCAGTTTCAGGCCTTCGAAGGCGCTGCTGCAGCTCGACATCATGGTCGACCGGATCGCGCGCAACTACCCCGTCGATGTTCCGCTGGTCGGCGACGCACAGACGATCGCCATCGAGCTCATCTACCACATCCACCGGATGCTCAGAGACGGACACTCGCCGTCGTCCAAGTGGAACGACGAGCCACCGATCAACCACGGCCACGACTTCTACGACGAGCCCGACCTACGGACATCGGACCAGCGTCCAGTGACCCCACAGCGCTGGAGAACCGAGCTCGTCGCAGCTCTTCCCGACGATGCCGTCGTATTTAGCGACATCGGAGGGCACATGCTCTTCAACGTGCACGACCTTAGAATCGGAGCGCGCCAGGACTTCGTGCTCAACCTTGGGTTCGGCTCCATGGGACACGGTACATGTGCACCCATCGGCGCCGCCCTCACCGAACCGAAGCGGACGGTTGTCGCGATCATCGGGGATGCATGCTTCACGATGAACGGGCTCGATCTACTCACGGCCGCGGAGTACGACATCGACGTCCTGTGGATCGTGGAGAACAACCAGATGCATGGGATCACCTGGCATGGGAGCAAGCTCGTCGGAGACGGCGTGCCGATGGATTCCGTCCGCTACCGCCGCCAACTCGACGTCGCTTCCATTGCCCGCGCGATGGGGATTCCTTCGTGGACGGTCGAACAAGCGGGCGGACTCACCACTGCGGTGAACGAGGCGCTCGGCCAAAGCGGGCCAAGGCTTATCGAGATCCGTGTCGACGGGGAAATCATGCCGCCGCTGGGAGACCGTGCGAAGGCCATCGCCGGATTTCGAGACCAATGACCTCCGACCGGCAAGATCCACTGGGGCCCATAGAGTCCGGCGACTGGCCGGAACGTCTCCCGGCGCATGTCGTCAGCCCAACCGAGCCCCGTAGGGTGCACGGCTACCTCCTGCTCGACGATCTCGGCCGCCACTACGACTTCGGCGAGACCGTGTTCGCCGTGCTGACCGGCACGATACCGGACGCACCGTGGGGACGGGCTGTGAACCTCGCGTTCACGGCCCTGATGGCCACGACGGTTGCGGACGCACCGGTTCACGCGGCCACATTGTCCCACCGCTCAACGGCGCCTCCACGTGCGGTTTTGGCAATCGGCATGCTTGGATTGGCTGAGCAGGTCGATGCCTTGGTCGCACAACCGAAGGCCGAAGGCGACCCCGACGCGGACGCTGTGAGCCTATGGTCTCTGCTGCCAGCCGCAGTCCGTGCGGCGATCGGCGCTCCACCACGGACCGCGGAAAGCCTCGCGCTGAGTGTGTTGCGGGAGGCCGGGCTCGAGTCTCCGCTGCTGCTTGCAGCCGCGGTTAGCATGACCCGGCTACCCACACTGGCGGCCGAGGTGGCGGCTGCGACCCCCGGGGACCTGCGCGACTACCCGATGCGTCTGCCAGATTTCCGCTACGAGGACGGCGCCGATGAGTGAGTCCATCACCACGCGAGTCGCCGCAGCTCGATGGGGTGACAACCTCTACCGTGGCTTCTCAGTCCGAGACGACCTCGCGGGCCGAATCGACACTTGGAGCGCCATTTCTCTGGCGGTCGGCCACCGTCGGCTCACATCCGCGGAGGCCGCGGTGCTCGACGACGTCGTTGTTTGTGCACTCGCTGCCGACCCCCGGATTTGGCCCCTGAAGATCGTCCGGCTGCTCAGCTCATACGGCCACGTCACGACTGGCACCGTGGCGGGCATCTACTGCACCGAAGCAGCGCGGATTGGCTGGCGCGCCTACTTCATCGCCGGCGAATTCCTCGAAGAACTCGGCCGATGTCCCGACGCCCCCGCCCGCGAGGCCAACCTCTCCGCCCGTCTCCAACGCAAGGAGAACCTTCCCGGGTATGGCGTTGCGCACCGCCACCGAGATGAGCGTGCCACCGCCCTTGGCCACTGTCTCGAAGCGAAGGGCCGCGCGACGGGCAATCACTGGAAAATCGCGAACGAGATTGGGGCGCTGCTGGCTCCCAAGGGGATCCACATCAACATGGGGGCTGCAGGAGCCGCTGCAATGCTCGACCTGGGCTTCTCGCCGCTCCAGCTGCTCGCTATGGGGCCGTACCTCGTGTACCCCAACTACCTCGCCAATGCGGTCGAAGGCGCAGCGCAGGCGCCCGAGATACTCCAGCGTTTGCCGAGCGACACCAACGAAGACCGCACCCCTAGCCCGCCACTCAGACCCCGGGCCCGCGCGGCAG
>CAYGTG010000055.1:9296-16459 GCA_964352485.1 uncultured Nannocystaceae bacterium
CCGAAGAGCACCCGGGCTTTGGATCCTTCGGAACCGGGGATCTTGCTAGACGAAGCTGAACTTCCAGCCGCCCTCGTCGTCGAGCCCGATCGACAGCGTCAGCGGCATCTCCTCGCCCGCCATCTTTTCGAGCAGGGCACGGGCCAGGTTCGGCATCAATGAGCCGCGCATCGCGTGGTCGAGCGCGCGCGCTCCGGTGTCGCCCTCGGTGCACCGTGCGACGAGGTGTTCGATGAGCGAGTCCTCGAAGGTAGTCTCAATGCCGTGCGTGCCGTGAAGCCGCTTGGCGAGGCCGGCGAGCTTGAGTTTGGCGATGTCGGCGAGGATCTCGGGATCCATGGGGCGATAGGGCACGACCGACATCCGAGCCAGCAGCGCCGGCTTGAAGTGAGCCGAAAGCTCGGGCCAGATCGCGGCGACGACATCCTCTGCTGGCGGCTTGGTACCGCCCTCGTGCATCCCCATGATCTTGTCGGTGGCCAAGTTGCTGGTCAGGATGACGATCGTGTTGCGGAAGTTCACCATCCGCCCCTCACCGTCGCTCAACATCCCCTTGTCGAAGACTTGGTAAAAGAGGTTCATGACCTCAAGGTCAGCCTTCTCGACCTCGTCCAGCAGCACGACACTGTAGGGTTTGTGGCGAACCGCTTCGGTGAGGACACCGCCTTCGCCATAGCCGACGTATCCCGGAGGCGAACCGATCAGCCGGGAGACGGTGTGCTTCTCCTGAAACTCGGACATGTTGATGGTCGTCATCGACCGCTCTCCGCCGTAGAGCTCGTCCGCAAGCGTCAACGCCATCTCGGTCTTGCCCACGCCCGAGGGACCCACGAACAAGAGCACGGCGATCGGAGTATCGGGGTTGCGCACGCCGGCGTGCGACATCCGGACGGCCTCAGCGACAGCGCTGGTGGCCTGGTCCTGCCCCTTGATACGCGCGCCGAGCTTGTCCTCAAGCTTGAGCATCGTCTCGATGGAGTCTGACCGCATCTTGCCGATCGGAATGCCGGTCCAACTCGAGACAACCTGGCCGACCGCATCGACGTCGACCTCGTAGTGCACCAGCGGATTCTCGCCTTGCAGCGCCTGCAGCCGCGCACGGGCATCGACGATGTCGGTGGACGCCTTCTGCTTTGCATCGGCTTCCCCGTCTTCGTCGCGAAGGATCGCCTGGGCGTCCTTGATCTCAGCGATGATGATCTTCTCCTGCGTCAGCTGCTCTTCGAGGGCACTCAGCTCGGCGACGATCGCCGCCATACGCTCGCCCAGCTCCTCGACCCGGCCGTTGTCTTCCGTCGCCGCATCGGCGATGTCGCGCTGGACGACGTCGAGCTGTCGTTCGAGCGATGCATGCTCGGATCGCAGCGCCACCACCATCGCCGGCGGGGCATCCTGCTCGATGCGGACCCGAGCGGCCGCGGTATCGAGCAGGTCGACCGCCTTGTCCGGCAGCTGCCGCCCCGTGATGTATCGATCGGAGAGCTTGGCCGCGGCAACGACCGCATCCTCTCGGATGACGACGTTGTGGGCGTTTTCGTAGACCCCCCGCAAGCCGCGGAGCATCAAAATGGCGTCGTCCACCGACGGCTGATTGACGTGAACGGGCTGGAACCGCCGCTCGAGCGCCGGGTCCTTCTCGAAGTACTTCTTGAACTCCGAGTAGGTCGTCGCCGCAACGGTTCGGAACTCACCGCGGGCCAGCGCGGGTTTGAGCAGGTTGGGGATCTCGTTGTCGCCCCCGCCCCCGCCAACGAGCGTATGCGCCTCGTCGATGAACATGATGATCGGAGTGGGCGAGCCCTTGACCTCCGCGATGACTTTCTTGAGCCGGTTCTCCAGCTCGCCTTTGACCCCGGCGCCGGCCTTGAGCAGACCCATGTCCAGCGAGAGCAGCTCGGTCTGCGCGAGCTCGGCCGGCACGTCGCCGTTGACGATCGCGCGGGCCAGTCCTTCAACCAGCGCCGTCTTCCCCACGCCGGCCTCGCCGACCGCGATAGGGTTGTTCTTGCGGCGCCTGGCAAGGATGTCGATCATCTGCCGAATCTCGCGGTCCCGACCGAAGATCGGATCAATCTCGCCGCGCTTCGCCTTCTCCGTGAACGAGATGCAGAACCGATCGAGCGCCTCGCGCCCGGGCGCGGACGCCTTCCCTGGGCCGGCGATCCCCGCCCCGTCGCCCGTCGGCACTTCGAGCGCCTCCTTGCTGCCCGAGAGAATCTCCTCGAAGTTGTTCTTGAGCTCAACCAGATCCAGCCCGTCTAGCTCCGAGAACGCCTCTCCGGTATAGCGACCAGGGTTCGACAGAAACTCGAGGAAGAGATCGCCGGAGCGAATCTGCACCGACCCGCGCTCGATCGACGCGATGACCCAGGTGCTCTCCATCCATTTAAACAAGGTGGCCGAAAAGCGAGGCTTGCCTTGATGGTTGGTCGCCATCATCTGTAGGGCCCGCTCGACTTCCGCCGCGACCCTGGGCTGCTCCTTGCCGAAGAACCGAAGGATGTGGGCGATGTCGCCATCCTCCACCTCGATCAGGCCCAGCAGGAAGTGCTCGACCACGATCTCGTGGTAACCGCCGGATGCGGCGCGATCGACCATGGCCGTGAGCGCGCTGTTGCAGGATGGGTTGAGTCGACTAACGAGGTTGCGTGGTTGAACGGACATTTCGGAATCTCGGTTCAGAGTCGTTGCGGAAGGGATTGCCAGCCGTAGTTGGCGTTGGAAGGAACTCGGTCGAGGTGTCGCGGCAACTCGACGTTGACGTGGGTCATGGATGCGGACTGAACACCGGAGCCCAGCCATGCATCGACCCCCATTCGTGCCCCGGTCACGCCGAGATGAAACGGCGGTCGGGCGTCATCGCGGACGTCGAGTCGCATCTCGAAGACAATCGGCTCGTCGGTGAGCAGCGACAATAGCTCGACGATGACAGGGTACTGCTCGCCGTCGGCCAAGAAGTGGCGGAAGTTTTCTCCGAGCGGGCCGATGGCGATGACCGCCTTGCCACTCTTGTCGAAACACTCTCGGCCAAGCACCGATGCGTGCCCCAGCGCGTGATTTCGCTCGCCCAGGGCCATGCGCTGCTCGCCATCGAGCGGGCTCCAGCCACCCGAGAACGTCTCCACCCGCACCTGGGCGTCGCCAAGGGCTTCTCCGCAGACGTCTTGGAGCGCCAGCTCGATCGTGCGGGCTGATCGAACACCGCTCGACAGCAGCGGCGCGAGACGAAGCATCCGCCACGCGGGAATGGTCTTCATCGCGTGCCCGCCCCAGCTGTCGAACCCGGCGAGCGCGAGGATGCGCCGGGACCAAGAGTCCGTCGCGTCCTTGAGGAATTCGCGCGCGAGGTCGTGCTTGACCCCGATCCGGTACACGAAGGAGATCAGCCGGTGGTGGAACAGATCGAGAAAGTCGCGTTTGACTGGGGCCGAGTCCTGGGCCTGCGCGACCTCTTCGGCGAGGTACAGCGGCATGGGCGAGGTGGTGCCGGTCAGCCCCAAGAACGCGGTCGTGATCTCGAAACGAAACTGCTTGGCCTCGAGCGCGTCCTCGGGCGCCTGCGGCTTCGGCACCCACTCCACTTTCATGATGTCGCCGGCCTTGAACGCAAGCGAAGGGTCGTGGCGGAAGCGGATGGCCTCACGGTCGTACGGGCCATTGCCGCCGACGCGAACCGCCTGAGGCTCGAGCCTTTCCATCATGCCCACGGTGTAGAAAAAGTCGTACTGCGTCGCGTTCTCCAGCAACGAGTCGCGGATCGCCTCCGCGTCGCTACGGCTGGGAGGCGCCACCGAGCCTCGGCCCCCTGCGGGCGGCCGCGTGCTCGGCAGGCTTAGAGAATCCGACGCTGTCCGCTTCTCGCTGGCCACTTGAGCTCGACCTTGGAAGGGTGGAGGATGAGATGGAGTTCGTTGAACGAGTTGAGCGGCACGTGGGTCGCGAACACCTCGTCCAGCACGCAGCCAAACAGGAACGCATCGCCTTGAGAGCCTAGCTTCGATTCCTCGACCTCGATGCGGGTCTCGACCCCACGAACGGGCGCCCCGCCCATGAGACGAGTGACCGGCTCATTGACGATGCTTCGAATCGACTCGACCCGAAGCTCGTTGGCCCGGCCCTGGGCCGGTGATGACTCGCGCTGGAAGTTGTAGAGATTGAGCAGCGTTCGCAGCACGCGGGGGTCGGCCAACGATGCCCGCCCCAAGGAGAGGTGCGAGAGCAGCCGCCACTGCAGGTCCGAGCCGAGCTTGGGTCGCGCAGCGTTGGTGACCGGCGAGATGTTCTTGAAGGGGGCCGCGCTGGAGACCCCGCGAGGCGTTGCGTTGAGCTCTCCGATCTGCAGCTCGGCGGGCAGCAAGCGATTGCTGCACGTCAACTCCATCGAGAGGACCTCTTCGTCGCGGCTCGGCGTGTCGCCCAGCGGCGTCACGATGGAGATGTATTTGTCGGTCGCGTCGTCGAGCGGCGAAGTGGTCGGCCGCAGCGTGTAGTAGCTGCCCTCGCGCGCGTCCGCCGTGTGGGCGAAGCCAACAAAGGGCTCGTAGGTGCGACGCTCCGACTGCCCCTGCCGGATGCCGAGGACTTCACGAACCTCGTAGACCTCCATATGGTCGTGCCGGGTGCCGCTGGCGCGGAGCAGGTGCTCGTGCACCTTGGGGTTGAGCTTCACCGGCTCGGCCGACACGTCGAAGAGGTTGATGACCGGCGTCGTGAACAGACGGAACGTCTCGGCAGTGATGCGCTGGTTGAGTTCGGGCGGGCGCTCGAACTCGAGCGAGATCTCGAAGTGCTCGGAGGTGAGCGGTGCGCGGTCGAGTCTCTCAAGGTCGAAGTAGAGAAACTTGGACGGGTTGCAGAAGTACTCCTGCAGGTACCGGTAGCCCGGCTGCGAGAGTGTCGGCCATGGCAACATGTCGTCTTCGGGCCGGAAGCCGATCGGCTTGATGACCTCGTTGCCGAGCGCGATCGGATGGCCCCCCTCGGACTGGACGCTCACGCCGGTCAGGTGGCGCATCAGCCACAGGTACAGCGTCGAGCACAGGCCGAGTTCCCCATGCAGGTGAAAGCGGAGGCCCTCCTTGCGGGCAAGAATTGGGATGCCCGGCTCGCTCGTTTGCATGCGCAGACGGATGACCGGAAAGTTGGCCCTGGTCTGATCGAGCACAGCGTCCTCGACACGGACCGGCAGCAGGTCCACGGGCATCGTCGTGCGAAACTCGCAGGAAGTCCCCTTGATGGACTTCGAGGACACCCTGGCCCCTTCGGACACGGTATGCACGCCGCGGAGCGCCTTGATCGACGGCTCGTACTCAATGATCGACGTGGGCGGGATCGTTCGCAGGAAGTGCGGCAGCAGCAGCTGAAGCATCCCGTGCACAACCTCGGGTACCGCATCGTCGACTCGCTCACGGATCCGCGCGGTGAGGAACGCGACGCCCTCGAGCAGGCGTTCGACGTCGGGGTCACTGCCCTTCTCCGCGAGCAGTCCCGCCGTGGACGGATGCAGGAGTGAAAACTCCTTGCCCATCTCGCGGAGGTATTGCAGCTCGCTCTCGTAGTACTTCGCGCCCAACGCCTGGAGGATACGAAGAAATGGCCTTGGCTTGGGCAGGGAAACCAGAGAAGAGGCCCGGGCCTACTCGATTTCGACTCGCCCTCCGTGGCTGACCTGCGTCCGCACCCGCACCAATCCGCGCTTGCGGTCGTTGGCGAGACGGGCGGAGATGTCGAACACCAACGTCAGCGGATCGTCGCTCGGTGCGGGTCGAACCCGGACGCTGGTGAGACGGGGCTCATACTTCTGGATCGTGTCGCGGATGCTGCGCTGGAGGTACTGCGTCGCGTCCGGAAAGTCGTGATAGAGGTCCGAGAGGTCGATGACCCCGAAATCGGCCGCGGCCGGGGAGTCCCCCAGCCGCGTGTTGAGGATGGCGCGCAGGTTGCCAATAATCGACTGAACCTCGTCCGATGAGCGGGACGGGTTGGACGTAGCCAGTCGACCGAGTAGACCGCGCGCCATGAGCAAGCGTCCGAGACGGCCTAGCTCTGCTCGTCCCAACTGTCGTAGTGGGAAGCTCCGGTGGCGTCGTAGGTCCACGTGATGTTGTGGAACACGATCGAGACTTCCTCCGTTGGGGGCTCCAAGGCGCTCGCCGGATCGATCGTGTCCGGCGACACGCGACGGATCGACGCGATGCGCCCCTTGCCGAACTCGACGGTGAAGAACTGCTCGGTCGTGCCGTCGCCACCGGGACTTGGGCGGAAGAACTTGAACGTCCCTTCGACCAACTCGTTGTTGCAGAGGCTACGAGCGAGGAGCGGGGAAGAAGCATCGATGCGCTTGCGAAGCACGAGGGGCTCGAAGGTTCGGCGTCCGCTGGCCATACCACTCCCCTTCTCACGGGCGGTGCGAACCGAATCGACGAAGGAAAGGCACTCGATGGTCCCTTCTCGATCGAGGCTCGTCTGGGTCGACTCTCCCTTGATGTCTTCGCCGTTGCTTTTCAGATAGAGGTGTACGGTCTCGGCCATGTCTGCAACGTAGCAGTGCCCCCCGACCCCGTAAAGACTCAGCCCGGTGTCACGGACAGGTCTCGGACCGGCTGCTCCTCTTGCCAGTCGTCGCCTACATGCACCCCGCACATGGGGGCAGCCAAGCGACCGCCCAGCCGGCGACACCGCGTTGAAATCGGAGCGCACAGCCGACTCTTTTTCGGCTCAGCCTCTTTCCAAGCAGGCCCCGGCGGGCGACCATCCCCACCCGTCTCATGCTGCGCATCACGATCTCGAAGACCGGCCAACCTCCGACCACGACATCGTTCGACAAGCGCGAGATCACGATCGGGCGAACTCCCAGCAACGACGTTCGCATCCCCGAGCCCGGGGTGTCATCGAGCCACGCGCGCATCCTCTACACCGACGGCTCCCTGACGCTGATCGATCTGAGCTCGACCAACGGCACCTTCGTCAACGGAAGCCGAATCCAGGGACCACAGATGGTCCAGCCGGGCGACGAGGTCTACGTCTGCTCGTACAAGCTCGGGTTCGAGCTGGATGACGCTGCGGCCGCCGCTCCCGCTCCAGGACCCGCTTCAGGCGGCTTCCCGGGCCCCGTCGGCCCCGCCCCAATGAGCGGGCCACCGCCAGGGCCGGCACCGCTCGGT
>CAYGTG010000056.1:0-11789 GCA_964352485.1 uncultured Nannocystaceae bacterium
GGGATGCTCGGGAGCACTGGCAGCCACGTCTGTGGATCGAAGTCCATCACCCACAGGTCGTAGCCGTTTGCTCCGTACCCGATGTACGCGAGGCGCTCGCCGTCGTGACTGATCCGGGGCTCGAAGGCGCCACCGAGAACGTTGCTCACCTGATGGAGCGCCTCGGCTTTCGTGTCCCAGGCATAGACATTGTAGACGTCGTCACGGTCGCTCCCAAACACGACATAGCGACCGTCGGGCGACCATGACGGCGACATGTCGAGGTGGCGGTCGGCCGTGATGCGCTGCGTCGTTTCGGAGGCAAGATCGTAGACGTAGATGTCGCGGTAGCCGCCCTCGACGAAGCCAGAGAAGGCGACCTTCTCGCCGCTGGGGCTCCACCGCGGCGTGTACACCTGCGAGAGACGATCGATGGGTGGAAGCTCTCGGACGTCGCCCGTGTCGAGCTCGAGGAAGCCCAGTCGGGACTGCGCGACGTCGTTGCGCCTGAACACGACCGTGCGGCCATCGGCAGACACGTCGGGCTCGCTCGCTCGCAGGCCAAAGGTGAGTTGCTCCGCGCCACGAGGGTCCCCACCGTTCCACCGCCACAAGTCGCTGTAGCGGTAGCGATAGTCGAACGTGCCGGTCTGGCCGAAGACGATGTCGTCGGTCGCCCCGACGAAGTTGGCGGCCCCTGGGTCCTCCATGTCGAAGACCTGCTGGAGGTCGACGTCCGCCCCTTGTCGACCGATCCCCACACCTTCACGGATCCGGCCGCCGCCCGACCGAATGCGCTTGACCCCCTCATCACGGTGGCCATCGCCTTTGTAAAAGTACACGTAGTCGTCGTCACGAGACCAAAACGGGTACCGCGTCGTCTCCCCACCAAACGTCAGGCGCCGTCCCTGCCGAAGGCCGCGAGCGCGGATGCGTCGCGCCTGCGCTTGAAAGCGCCGCGTCGTGTCCGCCTTGAACTCTCTCCACAGCTGGTAGAACGTGACGCCAAGGACCTTTTCGATCGCCTTGTTGATGCCGTAGGGGATGACTTGGGTGGCGTAGACGTGACTGAGCTCGCGAAGCTTGTCCTCGCCGTAGCGGGCGAGGATGTAGTGCATGAAGTGGCCCCCATACAGGTAGACCGAGGTCCCATGCGGGAAGACTCGGGCCCCGTTGCTGACCTGGTCGAGCGTCTGGAAGGTCCCGTCGAGCACGGCCATCCGCAGCAGCGCGTCGAACTGAGCGGAGCGAAGCCGGCCCATCGAGGAGTACTTCGACTCGTGCATGGTCGCGACCCCCTCGATGACCCAGCGTGGCTGCACGATATTGGGCGTGGTCAGCTTGCCCAGCACCCCCAGCCCAAAGACGGCGTTCACCGCCCGCGCGATACCGTGCACGGTATCGAGATGCACGACGTGCACGAGCTCGTGCGTGATCAGAATGTCGAGCCAGTCGTCGTAGGTCTCGAGGACCGACAGCGACTCGGGCGCAGTGACGTAGGCAACGACCTGTGGATACGGGTTGGCGGTCGCCCGCCCGTTGGCGGTGTCCTGGATGTCACTGAGCGTGATGTGCGTCTTGAGATAGACGTCGTGGCCCCAGGCGCCGGTGAGTTCGGCATACGCCTTCTCGGAGATCATTGCGGTGCGTTCGGCCGCATCCTCCTGTCCCGCCCAGTAGTGAATGTAGAAGTGTTCGGTCTCGATCGTCTTCCACTTCACGTCCGGATTGCTCGCGTGCGCTGCCCTGGGCGCGAGCGACGTGAGGGCAAAGAAAAATATCCCCGCCAGCAGAGCGACGCACCAGGCCCAGCCCGACGCGCAGGGCGTCGGAAACGGCCGCAGGCGCGTCGAAAGCATGAGCGGGAGTGTAACGCACTCCCACCCCGCGCCTACGCGGGCGCGCCGAGCAACTTGGCGAGTTCGACCGGCCGCTCGTAGGCGGGGTTGTGCCCGCACCCGTCGATGATCACTTCCGACGCGTTGGGCAGGAGCGCCGCCAGCCGCGTCGCATGGTCCGGCGGGACGATCTGGTCCCGGTCGCCCCAAACGAGCGTGGTGGGTACAGCAACGGCCGCGAAACGATCTCGCATCCGCACGACGCTGGGCATCTGAGCGAGCATCGCGTACGCGGCCTCTCTTCCGCCCCAACGGCACAACCGGTCCCAAAAGACGTGTGCATCGCCCTCGTCGAGAAGCTCGGGGGTCGACAGACCCTGCTCGAAGAAACGGACAAAGTCCGCACGTCGCAGCGTGCGTCGAAAGACCTCCAGGCCCAACGACGGCGCAATGGCCAGCGCCCCCTGAAGCGGCAGGCTCACAGTGAGAGCCAGCGGGCTGAGCAGGAAAAGTTCGCGAATACGGTCCGGCGCTTTGGAAGCCAGCACGAGCGCGAGCGTGCCGCCGAAGTCGTGTCCGAGCAGCGTGCAGGCCGACACGCCCAGAGCCTCCAGCGCCTCGGCGACCGCGTCCGCCAACCACTCAAACGAGTAGTCGTCGACCTGGGCCGCATTCGGCCGATCGCTGTCGCCCGCGCCCGGGAGGTCGAGCGCGACCACGCGGCGGTCCACCGCAAGACGGGGAATGATCCGCGAAAACGTGTGGTGCGTGAGGAACAGACCGTGGAGCATCACCAGGGGAGGCTTGCGCACGTCCACCGCAGGCGGGTGGACGTCACACGCAAACACCCGACCAAACGACAGATCCACCAGGCGAGTGTCGTCCGCGACTTCGGCCGGGAGCCAGGGAGCACCAGGCTCGAGTCGTTGCGCGGTCATCTCGGCTCCTCCTTCTCGGCAACCTCTTCAGTCGCCAACCGTTGGCCGCCTCCGTGGTCGAGATGCTCGGGAAAGCGTGCCCGCATTCTTCCGAGGACCAGCCGCTCGGCGTCGTCGACGTCCTCCACCTCAAGGACCTCACCGACGAGGCTCAACATGTCGTCGTAGTCCGAGCTACGAATAATGTTCTTGATCACGGGAATGGCCGAAGGATGCATGCTCAGCTCGGTGACGCCCAGGCCCAGCAAGACCCACGTGTAGCGGGGGTCGGCCGCGAGTTCACCGCACAGACTGACCGGAATCCCCGCCGCCTGGCCCGCTTCACACACCCGCTGGATCAGCTGCAAAATCGCGGACTGTAGCGGCCGGTACAGGTACGCGACATCGTCGTTCTCTCGGTCGATCGCGAGGGTGTACTGGATGAGGTCGTTGGTGCCGATGCTCATGAAGTCGACGTAACGAGCGAGTCGCTCCGCCTCGAGCGCCGCCGAGGGGACCTCGACCATGATGCCCACGGGGACGTCTTGCGCGTACGCGAGCCGGTCGTCTTCGAGTTGCTGCCGCGCTTGGTCCACAAGCTCGAGCGCGAGCTTGAGCTCAGGCAGGCTGGTGACCATGGGGAGCATGATCCGCAGCGGACCGTGCAGCGCAGCCCGCAACAACCCCCGGATCTGAGAGAGAAACCACTCACGGTTCATCAGCGCCAAACGCAGGCCACGGACGCCCATCGCCGGGTTGGCCTCGGCGTCCGAGTCGTAGTCGAGCAGCGAGGTCTGCTTGTCAGACCCCAGATCGAAGGTCCGAAATACGACCGGGTACGGAGCCATCTTCAGCAGCACCTTCTTGGCGTGCCGGTAGTGCTCTTCCTCGCTCGGCGCTGTATCCCGCCCCATGTAGAGAAACTCCGTCCGGTACAGGCCCACCCCTTCGGCCCCGTGAAACCGTGACGAGGCGACCTCTTCGGTGAGCGCCACGTTCGCCCGCAGCGTGACGCGTTGACCGCAACGCGTCATGGCGGGGAGGCCGTGCTCGCGCTGGACCTGGTCCTCGAACTCGTCGTAGCGGCCTCGAGCCTCGTTCCACTCGTCCAGAGCCGCATCGGAGGGCCGAAGCAGAACAACTCCGTGAATCGCGTCCAGGACCACCATGTCCCCCCGCTCGACCACGAGGTCCACGTCGTCGACCCCCACGACCGCGGGGAGTTCCATCGACCGCGCAATGATGGCGCTGTGCCCGGTGAGGCCACCGACCGAGGTGACGATGCCAACGATGTCACTGCGCACCATCTCCGCGGTGTCCGCGGGAGAAAGGTCGTGCGCGATGACGACCGCCCCGGCTGGGGGGCGTAGAGCCTGGGGCTCGTGCCCAAGCAGATTCACAAGGACCCGCTCGGCCAGCAGCGTGATGTCCGTGCTGCGCTCGCGGAAGTGAGCGGCATCCGCCTGCTCGAGCATGTCCCGGATTTCGTCGGCGACGCGGGCCAGGGCACACTCGGCGCCGATCAGTTCTTCGAGCACGATCTCCGACACGCGCCCGGCAAGATCAGGATCCTCGAGCATGAGCTGCTGCGCCCGGAGGATCTGCCGGTGCTCCCCATGCGGCAGACGTCCCTCGATAACCCTCAGCTGCGACTGAGTCTCCGCGAGGGCGGCTTCGAAGCGTGCGATTTCCTCATCGGTCTCGGCACGCTCGATGTCCCGAGGCTCGATGTGTTGTTTTCTGCGGTCGACCACATAGGCCGGGCCGATTGCAATCCCCGAGCTTACGGCGATGCCTCGCAGGGTCCGCCCGTCGCCGCCGCGGTCGGCACGTCGCTTCACAGCTCTCCGAAACCGTCGTCGACCAGCTTGCCAAGCGCCGCGTAGGCCTCGTCTTCTTCCTGCCCCTCGCAGCGAACCGAGAGCGTCGTCCCCTTGGCCGCCGCGAGCATCAGCACCCCCAGGATGCTTTTGCCGTTGACCTCCCGACCGCCGCTGCGAATGAACACGTCCGCACCGAACTTGTTGGCGAGTGCGACGAGTTTGCTGGCCGGACGGGCGTGCAGGCCGAGGTCGTTGACGATGGTGTGATCTCCGCTAGCTGGCATCGAAGGCTTCCTAAGGTTCCGCCTGCGTCGGCGGCAAGAGGGGCGTTGGACTGATACAGACAGAGCGCTGTCCGCTGGAGGCACAAGCCTGCGCCAGCTCCTCAGCGGTTGCCGAGGTTCGGTCCAGACTCGAGAGTTTGAGTAACATGGCCAGGTTGAGGCCAGAAAGCACGACAACCTGGCGCGTCTGGCCTTCGCGGTGACCACACTGGCAGGGGCTGGCTCCAAGCAAATCGACCAGGAGCAGGACGCCGCCGCCTCGGTCGACATCGTCCAGCGCGGCGCACATCGAGGCGGTGAAGGCATCGGAGTCCCCCGCCCCGGCATCGAGCGCCATGACGCCCTCCAAGGAGCCGGGTGCTGCGATTCCCTCCGCGGCGCGCAGGAGGTGACTGGCGGTCTCCCCGTGCCCAACCACAACCACGCCGACCCCGTGGTCCTGCCCGTTCGCCGTAGGAATCATCGCGCCGTGCCCCCCACATCACGGTGACGCACCACAAGTCGCGGGGCAGGCTCCATGAACGCGTCCCCCGCGGACAAAGAGCGCTTGAGGGCTTCGACCAGGGCGACCGAGCGGTGTTGCCCCCCCGTGCACCCGACCGCGACGGTCAGGTAGGAGCGGCCCTCGGCAGCCGAGCGCGGCGCCGCGAAGCGGACGAGCGCCTCGATGTGTCCCAGAAGGATCTGCGCATCCGGCTGACCCAGAACGTAGTCGGCGACGGGCTCATGCAGGCCGGACAGCGGACGAAGGTCCTCGCGCTCGAACGGATTGTCGAGAAAACGGGCGTCGAGGACGATGTCGGCTTCGCTGGGCACACCATTGCGAAACCCGAAGGAGGTGAGCACGAGCCGAAGCGTGCCACCGCTGCCGAAGCGGTCCCGCATCAGCTGCCGAAGCTGTCGGCCTGTGAGCGTGGAGGTGTCGATCGGACGCTCGGACTTGTCCCGGATCGGACCGAGGAGTTCGCGTTCGCGATCGATCGCCTCGGGCAGGTCCCCCATCGGATGACGACGACGCGTCTCGGAGTATCGACGCACGAGCACGTCGGAGGCGGCCTCGAAGAACAGCACCTCCACGCTATGACCCGCATCGGTGAGTTGCTGATGAATCTCACCGAAGCGCTCGAGGTACGCGGTATCCCGGGCATCGACGACCACCGCGACGGGCCGGTCGTCTTCGGTACGACGCACGCTCTCCATCAGCTGCGGGAGCAGCACCAAGGGCACGTTGTCGACGCAGTAGACCCCAAGGTCCTCGAGCGCATGCAATGCAGTGGACTTACCACCGCCACTGAGTCCGGAAATGACGAGAAGGTCCACCGCTACTCCACCTCTGTGACCCGAATCATGTTGCTGTTGCTCTTCTGCACCGGCTCCACAGCACCATCGCCTTGGGCACGAATGCTCTCGCGAATGCGGGCATTGACCTTCTCCTGAAATTCTCGGGCCGAGTCGTGCCCGCGGTATTTCAGGATCTGGTTGCGCGCCACGACCTCGATCAGCGACGCAATGTTTCGCCCCGGACGCAGCGGAATGCGAACGAGCGGAACGTCGACCTGCAGGATCGGCCACACCTGTGACTCGGTGCCAAGCCGATCGTAGTCGCCCTCGTCCACTTCGCTCAGTTCGACGACCACCTCGATCTTCTTGTTGTCCCGGACCGCCGCGACTCCGAACAGGTGCGTGATGTTGAGGATCCCCATCCCGCGGATCTCCATGTGGTGCTGATGCAGCTCCGTGGCCGCTCCCCAGACAGTGTCCGGCGGCCGCACCGTGACCTCGACGACGTCATCGGCCACCAGACGGTGGCCCTTGAGCACCAGGTCCAAGGCGGCCTCACTCTTTCCGACACCACTGCGGCCGATCAGCAGAACGCCCACACCGAGGACGTCGACCAACACGCCATGAATGCTCGCGGTCGGCGAGAGGAGTTCTTCGAGCCGGCGCGTCATTCGGGTGATGAACGTCGAGGTCATCACCGAGGTCCCCAGGACCGGAATACTGCGAGCCTCGGCTTCGCGCATCAGCAGCTCGGGCGGCTCGAGCCCGCGCGTGATGATGAGGGCGCACGGATCCTTGTCGAGGAACTTCTTGAGGCCCGCCTCGATCTCGACCTTGTCGGAACAATGGATGAAGTCGATCTCCGACAACCCCAGCACCTGAATCCGGTCCGCGTAGACGTGCTTGGTGAAGCCTGACAACGCGAGGCCCGGCTTCTGGATCCGCGGCCGCGTCGTGCGTCGGTTCAACCCGCCCCAACTGGACAAAGGGCGTAGTCCCAACGGCGACGTTTCGTCGTCATCGAGTAGCTGCGAAAGCTCGACCGCGTTCTCCTTGCGCATGGAAGGTCCCCCAGGAGCATAGGCCATCTAACCCCGCACGTCGTCCGGACCGACGCCTTCAGCGCCGCTGCCTCAGCCCACATCCGACCCAGCACCACAACGACGCCCGATGACGAAGCGCCCGCCGGTCGAGTCGCCGCACGACGAAGCGACCGCCCACACCGGAGCGGCCCTGGGCCGCGAGCAAGCCCGACAGGGCCGTCCACGAAGGAGGGGGGCCCGCTCGCAGCAAGCTGTGAGCGTAGGAGGGCCGGTGCGGCGGCCCTCCCAAAAACTAGAACAACCGGCGGCGCTTACTGCTGCTGAGCACACCGAGCTGTTCACGGTACTTCGCGACGGTGCGCCGGGCGATGTCGATGCTGTCGGTCTTGAGCAGCTCCACGAGCTTCTGATCGCTGAAGGGCCGCTTCGGATCCTCCTGGGCGATGAGGACCTTGATCTTCGTCTTCACCGCCTCGGAGGCAAGCTCCTCCCCATTGCCCCGGCTGATCCCGGCGTTGAAGAAGAACTTCAGCTCGAAGATCCCCTGTGGGGTGTGGACGTACTTGTTCGTCGTCACCCGGCTGACCGTCGACTCGTGCATCTCGATGTCCTCGGCGACGTCTTTGAGGATCAACGGCTTGAGGTGCTCAACGCCCTTCTCGAAGAAGGGACGCTGGAACTTCAGGATACTCTTGGCAACCTTGGTGATCGTCCGCTGACGCTGCTGGATGGAGCGGATCAGCCACTGTGCCGACCGGAGGCGTTCGCTGATGTACTCCTTGGCCTCGCGGTTGGTCCCCATCGCACCGCGATAGAACCCGCTGATCTTGAGCTTCGGCAGGCCGTCGTCGTTGAGCGAGACGACGTACTCGTCGCTGATCTTTTGAATGTAGACGTCGGGGACGATGTAGCTGGACTCTTCGGACGAGTAGGCGCGCGCGGGCCGTGGCTCGAGCGCCATGATCATCTTGGCGCCCTCGTAGACCTCTTCGACGGCCTCGCCCATGTCGCGAGCGATCGCTGGGTAGGCGCGCTTCTCCAGGTTGCCCAAGTGCTTGCAGATCATGCCCCGCACCAGCGGGTCCTCAATCGGCTCATCAGGGTGATTGACCTGAATCCACAGACACTCGGCGAGGTTTCGCGCCCCAATCGAGAATGGGTCGAGCTGCTGAATCCGCCGCAGCACCTGCTCGACGCGAAGCACGGAGTAGTCGCTGCGCCGCGCAAGCTGAACGACAGAGGTGTCGCGAAGGTAGCCGGCGCCGTTCATGCTTCGGACGATGTACTCGGCGATCTCTTCTTCATCCGCGGAGAAGCTCGCGAGCCGGATCTGCCACATGAGGTGGTCGACGAGGGTCTCGGGCCGGGACGCCGTAGCCTCCAGCGAGGGCATGTCCTCGTTCTGGACCGCAACCCCGGGGCCCGTGGTGGGCGCGTAGGAATTGTTCTCGAGGTAGGCCTCCCAGTCGAAGTTGTCCTTCGGCGCGTCGTCGACCTTGAGCTCCCTCTCCGGAGACTCGGGCTTGGCCGGCTCGCCACCGTCGCGCTGGTTCTCGATGCCGTCTTGCATCTCGACCGAGGTGACGGGCTCCTCGTTGGTGGAACCCATCTCCTGCGCATCGTCCAGCAGCGGGTTTTCCAGGAGCTCGGAGCGAACCAGGTCCGTCAGCTCGACGCGGGACAGCTGCAGGAGCTTGATGGCCTGCTGCAGCTGGGGTGTCATCACCAGCTGCTGACTCATCCGCAGTTCTTGCCGCATGTTCAGCGCCATGAGGGGGTCGTTCGTCTCCTTCGCCCGTCGCCCGAGCGTTTCCACCTTAGCAGCTTTGCAGGGAACGTGCCCGATTCAGATGGCGCAGTAGGTGCCTGGCCTACGCAGAGATTCCGGCCCCTTAGCTGTCGCGATGGCTAGACACGGGACGGCGGATGTGGCGGCCGTCCGCGACCGGGACCCTGGGTCGGTGGTGGCACCGCGACGATCCGAAGATCGCGGCGCATGCTCAGGCCGTGGTCCGCATGCGCTCGATCGCCGCGCCCAAGAACGCCGAGAACAAGGGATGTGGCAGCGTCGGCCGGCTACGGAACTCCGGGTGGAACTGGCAGGCGATGAAGAACGGGTGCTGCTCCCGAGGCAGCTCGACCATTTCGACCAAGCGACCGTCCGGGGAAAGGCCGCCGAGCATGAGACCAGCCTCAGCCAGCGTCTCGCGGTAGGCGTTGTTGAACTCGTAGCGGTGGCGGTGGCGCTCTGAGATCACGCTGGCGCCGTAAACCTTGGAGGCCATGCTGTCCGGCACCAGTTGGCACTTGTACGCCCCCAACCGCATCGTGCCCCCCAGCTCGACCACGTCTTGCTGGTCGAGCATCAGATCGATGACCTTGTTGGCCCCATTCTCGTCGAACTCACCGCTGACAGCATCTTTGATGCCCGCGA
Source organism: uncultured Nannocystaceae bacterium (assembly GCA_964352485.1). GTDB lineage: Bacteria > Myxococcota_A > Polyangia > Nannocystales > Nannocystaceae > CAJXVA01. The sequence goes on from CAYGTG010000056.1 coordinate 9,600, forward strand.
CGTTTCGCGCGTACTCGACGACCGCCATTTGCATGCCCAGGCAAATGCCCAGGAACGGGACCTTGTTCTCTCGCGCGTAGCGAATGGCCTCGATCTTCCCTTCGCTCCCTCGCGCGCCAAAGCCCCCGGGGACAAGAACGGCGGCAAACTCCGACAACAGCGTCTGCGCCCCGCGAACCCCGATCTCCTCGGCATCGACGTACTCGATGTCGACCGCGGCGCGGTGCGGCAACCCTCCGTGGGTTAGCGCCTCGGTGAGGCTCTTGTAGCTCTCTGCCAGGTCCACGTACTTGCCGACCATCGCGATCTTGACCCGCTGCTGGGGCTCCTCGATCACCTTGACGATCCGTTCCCATTCGTCGAGGTTGGGCTCTCGCGACCAGATGTTGAGCAGCTCGCAGACTTCATCGTCCAGCCGAGCCTCGTGCAGCGCCAGCGGCACCTTGTAGATCGTGTCGGCGTCCTCGGCCGGGATGACGGCGTCCAACTCCACGTTGGTGAACATCGCGATCTTCTCGCGAACCTCACGCGTGATGGGCCGGTCGCAGCGACAAACCAAGATGTCGGGCTGAATCCCGATCTCTCTCATCTTCATGACGGAGTGCTGCGTCGGCTTGGTCTTCACCTCTCCCGCCGTCGGCAGGTAGGGGAGCAGCGTCAGGTGCATGAACACCGCGTTCTCGCGGCCGACCTCGAGCCGAAGCTGGCGGATCGCCTCGAGAAACGGCAGCGACTCGATGTCGCCGACCGTTCCACCGATCTCGACGATCAGAAGGTCGAGTCCCTCGGCGGCCAGCTCGATGCACTCCTTGATGTGGTTGGTGACGTGCGGAATGACCTGGACGGTCTGGCCCAGATACTCGCCTCTACGCTCCCGCTTGATCACCTCTTCGTAGATCTGTCCGGACGTGAAGTTCGAGTGCCGCGACATTCGCGACGACACGAAGCGCTCGTAGTGCCCCAGGTCGAGATCCGTCTCAGCGCCGTCTTCGGTCACGAACACCTCACCGTGCTGGGTCGGGTTCATCGTGCCCGGATCGACGTTGAGGTACGGGTCGAGCTTCTGCATCCCGATGTTGAGACCCCGCGCTTCGAGGAGCGCGCCGAGCGAAGCGGCACACAGACCTTTGCCGAGCGAGGATGCGACACCTCCGGTGACGAAGATGTACTTGGTTCGCTTGCGCGCGGCCGCCATCGAGCCTGGTCCTAAACCGGCGGCGCCCTCGGTAGCAATCGTGCACGGACCCGCTGGCCGTGTTGGTAGTCACGACCGGCCCATGGCCGCGCGGGTTTGCACCCCGCCCCGAACCCCGGCAACAACCGGCTATTGGCGCCAGCGCACCGCGTGTTGCCAGGAGGAGCCCGTTGCAGCTGGGGCCTCCGGGTTCACCCCCTCGCCCGTCCCCAGTCCTTCGCGAGCCGCGCATGCCGCCGCCGCAGCGATCGCCGCAATGCGGGTCGCGGGGATCTCAACCGCCTGGAGGACCTCCGGGTGTTCCTCGAGGTATCGCGTGGTCACCGCTGTGCCGTCGCGGAAGGTTGGCTCGGCCAGCACTTTGCGATGCAGCGGGAGGTTGGTCGGGATGCCGAGCAGCACCGTTTCGCCGAGCGCTCGCTGCATTTTCGAGACCGCCTCCGCCCGATCGGCACCGTAGGTCACCATCTTCGCGATCATCGGATCGTAGAAGCTGGACACCTCGGTGCCGCTGGTGACCGCGCCATCGATGCGCACGCCTCCGCCCTGCGGCCACTCGACGCGCGAAAGCCGACCGGGTCGCGGCAGAAACGAGACTGGGTCTTCGGCGTAGACCCGGCATTCCAGCGCGTGTCCACGAAGCTTGACGTCCGACTGCTCGAACCCCAGGGGCTCACCCGCGGCGATCCGAATCTGATCCCAGACCAAGTCGCGACCCGTGATCAGCTCGGTGACCGGGTGCTCGACCTGCAGCCGCGTGTTCATCTCGAGGAAGAAAAAGTTGGGCCCGTCGGCCGTCTCCTCGAACAGGAACTCGACCGTGCCCGCGCTCCGGTAGCCCACCGCCCGGGCCGCCTTGACGGCGACCTCGCCGATCGCCGCCCGGACCTCGGGGGTCATTTGAGGGCTGGGAGAAGGAGCCTCCTCGATCACCTTCTGGTGGCGACGCTGGACCGAACAGTCGCGTTCGCCAAGATGGACCACGTTGCCGTGTG
>CAYGTG010000056.1:11799-14439 GCA_964352485.1 uncultured Nannocystaceae bacterium
GACCTGGATCTCGACGTGGCGCGCACCCAGGACCGCGCGCTCGAGAAAGATCCGGTCGTCGCCAAACGAGGCCTTCGCCTCACGCTGAGCACCTTCGAACCCGGCCGCGACGCGCTCGGGCTCGTGGACAATGCGCATGCCCTTGCCACCACCGCCGGCCGAGGCCTTGATCATCACCGGGAACCCGATCGCTTTGGCCGCCTCGATCGCCTCGGCGGTGTTCCGGATCCCGTCGCGACCGGGCACAACGGGAACCCCGGCCTCGATCATCTTCGCGCGCGCGCGCTCTTTGTCCCCCATATCGATCATGGCGGACCCCGGCGGGCCGATGAAGACGATGCCGGCGGCCTCGCAAGCCTCGGCAAACTCCGCCCGCTCGCTGAGGAAGCCGTAGCCGGGATGAATCGCGTCCGCGCCGGTTCGCTTCGCCGCCTCCAGCACCGCTTCGATGCGCAGGTAGCTCTGCGCCGCAGCGGAACCACCGATATGCACGGCCTCGTCCGCCTCGGCGACATGGACCGCGTCTGCGTCCGCATCGCTGAACACGGCGACGGTGGCAATGCCGTGCTCACGGCAGGTTCGAAACACGCGCCGGGTAATCTCCCCGCGGTTGGCGACCAGCACCTTCCGGATCGTCATGGCCTGCACCCTACTGCGGAGGACCGGGCGACGTCAGCCCCGGTTCGTTCTTGGCCGAGTCGCGGGGCTCCGTCACGGGCTCAGCCTCCGAGAGCGGCTCAGACCCAGCCTCAGCCTCAGCCTCAGCCTCAGCCTCAGCCTCAGCCTCAGCCTCGATCAATGGCTCGGCCATGAACGGCGGCGGCGGGTCAGGCCAAGCCGGTGGCGGTGATCGATCCGCACACGCCAAAGCCGCGATCGCTTGCGCAACCGCGGCCCCAGCAGCAATTCGAACGAAGGCCTCAGCTACCCTTGGCGTCGTCGCCATCGTCGCCATCGTCGTCGTCGTCGTCGTCGTCGTCGTCGTCGTCACCAAGCGCCTCCGTGTCCAGGTCGTCGGCATCCGCGGCTGGCGTGTCGTCAGTGTCGTCGTCGTCGTCGGTATCGGCGACGTCGTCGTCGTCGTCGTCGTCTGTGTCTGCCTTGTCGCCCTGAGCCTGCTTGTTCAGCTTCTCGGGGTCGGTCTGCAGCTCTTCGACGTCGGGCTCTTCCACGCCGTCCTCATCGTCATCGTCCTCGAGGGCACGAAGCGACGCCGCCTCGAGGAACGTGTGCTCTCCGGTCGTGACCCGCAGCTGACGACGCTGCTCTTCGATGAACTCGGTCAGCGTGTCGGCCACGACTTCCTTGTATCGAACGCGATCCGCGCTGATCTCGCGAAGTGCTGTGACGCCCTCTTTGTTCTCGCACTCAACGAGGGCGCGTCCGCGACCCTCACTGATCGCGCGAGCGCGACGAGAACCGAGGACCGTGAGCGCGAACCGGTTGGGAACGCGCGCGAGACAATCTTCAACCGTGACCCGAGCCATGGGCCGCGGAGTATGGGTGAGTGGCCCGCGGCTGGCAAGCGCTAGCGGACGAGGCCCTTCATTCCCTTGTCACTCCGTTTGAGGGCCGTTTGAGGGCCCTTTGCGGGCCGCATCGTGCCGCAACCAGTGAGAAGCGCGAACTTCGCGATTCGTGCCAGCCCGCGGGGCAGTCCGTCCACTCCGGGGTGGACGGTCGCGCGCAGGCCTTACATCTCGACGAGGACTTGCTGGCCGCGCTCGCGGAGCTCGAGGCTGTCCTGGACCCATTTGACGAACCGCTCGGCCACCTCGGTATCAAACTCGAACGCGGTGGCCAGCTTGCCAAGGGCTTCCCTCTCGCCGGCGACCAGGATGTTGTCGGCCATGGCCGCGCACACAGCTTGGTAATAGAGGAAGATCCGCGCTTCGCGATGCTTTACAGCTTTCGCGATTTGCAACAGGTCTCCGGGCGACGAGAATTCTTTCCGGACGAGATCGCGCTCCTCGGGGAGGAGCATCATCTGGCCCATCAACTCCTCTACGAAGTGTCGCTCGCTGTCCGACACGTCGTCGTCTCGGGACGCCATGACTGCGACAGCGCGCGCGACGGCGACCTGCTCTTCCGGGGTGATGAGCTCTCCGATGGGGAAATCGAGCATGTGCGGGTCTCTGCACGGAGCCTAACGCAATGTGCCCCCGGGAGGGAAGTCCTAGCGGGCCAAGTCGGGCGAACTGCGATCGGTTGACAGTCGGGTCTGGCCGCGGCATTCACCGGAAGTTCCCTGACAAGCAAGCTCGCTCGCGGAGGCCTCAAGCCCGCACGACTCCCGGCCAAGTGGCCCGGTCGTGCGAGGGAAGTCGGTGAAAAACCGACGCGGCTCCCGCCACTGTAATCGGCGACGACGGCGTAGACGCGCGTACGCGCGGGAAGGCATCGCCTTCTCCACTGGGCTCCGGCCTGGGAAGGACTCCGCCCAAGGATGACCCGAAAGCCAGGACACCACCGCGCGCGCGCACCCGACCTACGTCGGGCCTGCTTTCCTCGTGGTGAGACGGGAGTCAACTCGCCATGTTCTGCGCCGCAACCATTGCAGCGACTGCCGACGTCGCCATCGCCACGACAGATCTCTCCGGAGATCCGTCCGAGGCCGCGCCATTTCGGACCGTCGTGGAG
>CAYGTG010000056.1:14449-16280 GCA_964352485.1 uncultured Nannocystaceae bacterium
CACCGGGCTTCGGGACGGCGGTCGACCTCGAGCAGCCTGCAGGCGCCGTGCCCGACGATGGGCTGGCCGAGGTACTGGCCCGAACACCCGGCGCGCACGTCCGCTCGGTGGGCGGCTTGGGACAGTTCTCGGCCATCTCGCTTCGCGGAAGCTCAGCGCAACAGGTCGGGATCTTTGTCGACGGCGTTCCGCTTGGCGACGCATTCGGCGGGCTGTTCGACCTCTCGGAGCTGCCGCTCCGCGGGATGAGCCGGGTCGACATCTACCGGGGCTTCGTTCCCGTGCGCTATGGCGGCGCCACACTCGGCGGGGTGATCGACGTGCACGGCGCTCCGCAGGTCGACGAAACACAGGTCCGGCTCGCGACCGGGCTGGGCAGCTTTGGCGGCCGTCAGCTCGCGCTCGATGCCGCCGTCCCCCTCTCCGCCAGGCTCACGCTCTCCACCCACGCAAGCTACGCGGGCGCCCGCGGAGACTTCCTTTACTACGACGACGCGTCCACCCCGACCTTCACTGGGGACGACCAAACGCTGCGCCGCACCAACAACGACTACGACCGCGCGCTCGCCCGAGTGCGACTCGACGTGGAGCGTGGCGATCTGCGGGCCCATGTCCAACAGTGGTTCGTGGGCCGCCAAAGCGGCATCGCAGGCCCCGTCGGTGCGCCCGCGCAAGCGGCTCGCCTCGAAACGTTCGGCCTTCAGACGGTCGCGGGCATCGAGCACACGGCGTTCGGACAACCCGGGGGGCGTCTCGGCGCGCGGTTGGGAATCGGTCTTCGTCAGCAACGCTTTGTCGACCCCGAAGCCGAACTCGGACCGGGCATCAACGACCAACGCGTCCGCAGCCTCGATGTCTACGCGAGTCCGCGGTGGAGGACCCCTCTATGGAGGATGGCGTTTGCGGAGCTCACGGCCGATGTACGACCGCAATGGGTCGCCGTCGACGAGTCGGCCGCACTGGGAGGGTCTTCAGGAGACGCAAACCGCGCCCGCTTGGGCGTCGGCGTCGGTGTGCAGGCCGAGCAGTTCCTCGCAGGACGTCGCATCCGCATCGTCCCCGCAGTTCGCCTCGATGCCCTGTCGAACCAGTTCGAGGTCGAGGACGGCCAGGGCGAGCTCACCGACCAAGGCCGAAACGCGTCTCAGTTCGGAGCCTCGCCGCGGGTCGGCGCCCGGATTCGACTCTTCGGCCCCCTCGAAGCCCGCGGCTCCGTCGGCCGCTACTTTCGTGCACCGACCCTGCTCGAGCTGTTTGGCGACCGCGGCTACGCGATCGGCAACGAAGGTCTGTCCCCGGAGCGAGGAACCTCGGTCGACGGCGGTTTTTCGCTCGACCACGCCACAGACGCGCTGGCTGTGCACGGTCAGCTCGCGGGATTCGGCACGTGGAGCGAGGACCTCATCACCTGGGTCTCGGCCGGACGGGTGTCCAGAGCGGTCAACCTCTCCGCCGCCCGGATCCGAGGTGTCGAGGTCTTCGGGCGCGTCGTCGCGCTGGACGAACGGCTCGAGGTCGACGCGAGCTACACCTTCACCGACACCGCCGATCGCGGCCCGGATCCGACGAACCGAAACCAGCCGCTTCCGGGCCGGCCACGGCACGATGCAGCGACCCACGCGAGCGTCGGTCGCCGGTTCGTCGCCGGCGGCGTCGAGCTCATTCCGCGCATCCGCAGCGGTCTCGAGGTGCTCAGTGGCACCCGACTCGACACCGCCGGTCGCTACGTCGTCCCGACCCGCGTCCTGCAGAGCATCGGCATCGAGCTGCATGCGGAGCGCCGGGTTCGCCGGGCTCTATCTGTTGCATCGTCTGCGCAGCGAGGGCTGGA
>CAYGTG010000057.1:0-16247 GCA_964352485.1 uncultured Nannocystaceae bacterium
GTGGTCGTGTCCTCCGCGGTCCATGTGACATCGAGGCGGAGCGAGCCCTCGACAACGCCGTTCGAAACCTCGCCGGAGGGCAGGTAGAGAACCGAACCCCGCAAGAAGCAGCCCGAGGTCAGTCGAGCCTGTGCGACGCCATACGGTTGCAGTGCCCCAGCCGTGAGGTCGCCGGGGTCGAAACGCCAGCCACTGTCCGCTCCAATACCGCACTGCATAATGACCCGACGGCTGGTTGCTCCCACCAGGTCTTGGGCGCGCATGGGTGCCTCCCAGCGATCCCGTGCAAGGGGCTGGAGCCCACCAAGGGGTTCAACGGGAGGAGTGGAGGGGACTCCGAGCCCCACGATGTCTTGTCGATAGTATTTAGCCATTGCCTGCCTCTGCGAGTGCGTCCGTCTCTTCAAGAGAAATCGGATCGATCGTTACCGCGTGGATGGAGAGCCCAAGGTTTGGTGCCCCTACGCCACTGGCCTCAATGCTGACCGCCAGCCAAGTGCGCTCACCGTTAGCCGTCCTTGAGATCCTGAGGTCATCGAAGTCAATCCATATACCAGAGCTGTCGGCCGCAACGTCTGTGAACGTCTCTGTGACCGAATGGGAGGTGAGTGGGATCGCCGAGTTCTGCCCCGGGTTGCGGTTGCAGCTCCAGACTGTGATGTTGATAGTGCTTGTCGTGTCTGGACCTTCAGCGACGCCAGACTCGATGAAGACCCGAGGCCGAACGTGACTCACCATTTGGGGAACGGGACGGCGCCACGTCCATGGCAAGCCGATGAAGCTGTCGCCGTCAGGAGCCAGGTGCCACCAAGCACTCGACTGCATGAATGCCCACGGCACGAGCGTAGGGGCATGCCACTGTACGTTCACAAGCGGGCTCACCAGCATGAGCTTGTTGGCTGACACGGCCTGAGCCGCCAAGTAGTGGGTCGGACCTGCCGGGCGGTCTTGGACCCCGAGGTTGCTCGACCAGCTGGGCATGGGGTGCTCCATTGCCGTCTCACCGGTCAACGTGGGGGCTGCGGCCATCGAGACCCGGTCTCGGTGGACCTGGACGCTTCCAGCCCCATGAAGGAGATAGCCAGCTCCACGTAGCTCACTGCCGGTGCCGTTGGTCCCTGCCACGACCTGAGCACCCCAGATGATGTCAGAACCGGCCAAACCCGCGGGCGCAGGGTGTGTCCAGCTCATGCCATCGACAAAGGCACCGCTCTCCACGTTCCAGGCACGCACCTCACTCCGAAGGTTCGCCGGGGATAGTGGATCCTGGGTCATCGACCACGAAACGGCAATCTCAACACCTACCGCCGTGTCGATTCTCTGTGCCACAACATTCGCGATTACGAGCTGGAGTTCTGTTCCGCCATCATAACGGATCCCTTGCAGGGTCGTGCCGGAGTACCGCGAGAAGATGTACCCGGCGGATCCCTCTAGACGGATCGCCACCATCACCGTCGAAGGTGCCCCGTAGGCAAAGTCCTCGATGTAGATATGGCTCGCACCTGATGATGCATCCTGGTTTCCAGACTGGTCCGCCCGGACGCTCCCGGAGCCTGCTCCGGTGCCGTAGAATTGGTGATGCTCTGTTGGTCCTATGTTGCTAGGCATAGTGCTCCTAAACGAACTGGCGCGTCCTCGTATTGTCGCCCTGAATGCCGACGGCACTGTAGATTTCCTGTGCCCATTCGGGTTGCGCATCCATCGGGCCAAGCGTGGCGACCATGGTTCGAGCGAAGTTCGGCGGTAGCGCGGTCAGGGCCGTGGCGAGGTTGATCGTCGTGGGCGTGACAGTGCTGACCTGGGCGGTTCCGACTTCCACCCACGTGGTGTCAGGCAGCATCCGAAACAGGCTCAGGATGGCGTTGCCACTGCCGGCAACACTCCATGCAGGCTGAACCCATCCGCTCGTGCTGCCAATGTTCGGTCCGAAGTCGGTGGATGTGGCAATAGTCAGCTGCGTGCTGCTCACGACCTCTTCAATCCACAACATCGGTGCAAATAGAGGGGGTGGGCGATACTGCCCCTCGAATACCAAGATGTCCGCCTCGCAGTGACCGCTGTCCGTGTGGTGCGTGGCGTGGAGAACTCGACCCACGACACCCGACACACCTTGGCTTCCGTCAGCGCCTCGGATCCATGGGTTGCTGATCGTGACCAACGTGCCGGGGTAGATGTCCTGGCCCTTCGGGCGTGAGACCGGGACCGTGACGATGCCGTGTCTACGTGCGAAGAATCTAGCCTCTGTGTGGCCGAAGAACGTCCGGGCCTCTTCCTTCCAGCCGGCCCCGATGGGGGCGTTCGTCGGGTCGTCTCCATACAGCTCAGGTGCGATGAGTCCTCTGCCGTTGATCGGCCTATCGTTGTCGCCGCGCCTCGTGGGCGCTCCGGGGTCTTTGGCCCGCTGCTCGTGCTCCTGGCTGTTCGCGTACTTGAACTGCCAGGCATCGATCGGTGCCAAGGCACGAGCCCCCTGGTCTGGATAGACGCTGGTGGGGTCTCCAATCGTGCCATACAGATCAGACTCAAGGATGTTGATTGTGGCGTCCTCGGGGCTGGCTTCGCGGAGTCGGAAGAGGCTGAGTCGGCCTCCATCGAAGCCCATGCGGAGACCTCGGGGTTCGAGCAATGCCTTCAGCGTGTCGGCAGAGGAGAAGCTCGACTCGTAGGAGATACGAGCCCGGGCAAGCTCACCGCTAGCTCCGCCGGGCAGTGCATCCATCACCTCCGTGATCTCGGCTTGGGTGGGAAGCAAACTCGACGGGATGCCAAGGCCCAGCTCCGCGCTGAAGATGTCTCCACTGAATCCCGTGGCGGTACCGCTGTTTTCGCCCTGGTCGATGACACCCACGCCCCCTGCGGGGCCCGTGCTGGTCCCGGTGGAGCGCAGGAATGCGGACAGCGTGGGACCAACCCGCTCGATCTGCCCTGCGGCGGAGCCCGTGGCGTAGGTCTGGAGCTGGACGGCCTGTAGTTCGAGGGTGGCCCAGTCACGGTCCAACGGTCTGAACGGGTAGCCGAAGCCTCGTGGGTCATAGAGCTGCTCGATGTAGAGCCCGGCCTCGACGCCACCAGCTCCGGGGTCAGCGAAGAGAGCATCTGCGATGATCCACGAGCAGCGGGCAATGACCACCTGTTCGGTCTCATCCTCGATGATGAGCGATGCATCATCACTGGAGCCCTCGCCCTTCCGGATCTTCCCCTTGATCAAGAAGAAGCCGGCCGCGTCGCAGTCTGAGCCGCTGATGTTGCCCGAGTATGGGACATGGCTCTGAGGGATCAAGACAGGGTTTTCGGCCATACGTGCGACTTGGCCACCCTCGGGCTTGATCACGCGGACCAGCTCGCCACCGACGAACAGCGGGGTGAAGTAGCGGTGTTGCCCCTCGTTGTCCCAAGCGTCCGAGTCATCGGTGGAGGAGGTCCCGCCGAGAGCGATTGTATGGAAGAGACCCGCGTAGTAGCCGGTGCCGGGAACCTGGCCCATAGCGGGCTTGGCAGGTCGAGCCTCATACGTTGCACCGGATTCGAGTTTTTCGAAGTGAATCGCCTTGGGGTCGTCCGTGGCAGTCCCAAGCGCGGGGTGGTCCTGCTGCTCCGGGTCATACCCAAGCGCAAGCCATCGGCGACGGTGCATCGCGATGACCATCTGGAGATACTTTCGAGTGGTGGCTGGCTCGTCCTTGCGAATGAAGATGCCGGTATTGGTGATCCCAGCGTCTCCGTTGTCCTCAATGGACATCTCGGGCGCGCCCGTCTGGTAGTCGGTATCGGTTCCCGCGACGGTGTCTGAGATGAGATCTTGCAGGGCATCTCGGATCTCCGCCCGGGTCGTGCCCGCCAACGTGGTCCAGAGCCGACCTTGATAGGTTTCCGATGCCCGGAGCTGGCCCGCGTCAGCTCCGCTGGCTACGAGGCGAGGTCCACTGCCGAGGTAGATCGCGACCTGATCGTCGACGTCATCCTCAGACGTGAACTCCGGGATGATGCCAAAGGGCTCCGCAGCCCCGGTGGCCATGTTCCGTTCCAGGAGGGTCTCAAAACCAGTGCACTCAATCGATATGCGGCCGCCAGCGGTGATCTTGCCTGCGTCTCGCATCTTGCCGACCCAAAGAGGCCGGTAGTGGCTCAGGGATGGCCACGCGAGGCTGTTTGACTCGCTGAGTGCCGATGGGTCCCGGAACACCCTGTACAGCGCCACCATGCGCCCCTCGTGAATGAGAGGCCTCTCGGAGACACTGGCGGGCACCGTCTGCCCGTCCGTATCGCCATGGTGATCAAAGCCGGGCAGGCCCTCACCCATGAGTGCGGGGAACATCCGGCGATCACCGTCCGCCGAGATGTACTCAAGGCCGAGATAGCGGTCTCGAACGGTGACACCGATGATCGAAGCCGGGGCCGGGTTCGTGCCGGGGGCGAGGCGCCCAAGCATCTCCTCCGGCTCCTCTCCGCCGGTGATGAAGTAGGACTCTGCATCCTCCAGCAGCACCGAGAAGCGGGCCGTGGTCCGGTCGAGCCCCAAGGAGCTGACATCACCGCCGAACTCAAGCGTGCCAGGCACGATGAGCCCTCCACGCATCTCACGACCCCCTACGGTCTCGCCTGCCTCACTCTCGGCACGGCCGATGAAGCTAGATGCACCAGAGCCAACGAGTTCTCCGTCATCGGTCGTGAAGCAGAGCGGGATGCCATCGATGAGCAGGACGTAGGCCTGCGTAGCGTGCTCCATCGTGCGGAGCGTCGTGACGTCGTGGGGCATTAGTACTCCTCCACGAGCAGGCAGGGCAGCTCGACAGGCGAGAACATCTCGACACTCGGAACCTCACGGGCATAGCCCAACTCCACCACGCCTCCATCACGCAGGAGCTTGTATGGGCCCAGGACATCTCCGGTCAGGATGGCCTGGGTAGCATCGGTGTCCGTGTCCTCTTCGGTGATATCCCGGTACAGCTTCCAGCGGTAGAACCGTCGGACGACGGTATCCCAAAAGCGCTCATACTCCCCGGGCAGCTGGTCCGCCGTCATGACGCGACCGGCTTTCACATAGCTGAACCTGAATCTGTTCTTACGGCCGCTGTTGTTTGTCGTGGCGACTACAACGTTGTTTCCGCTCATGCCTACCGCGGTGTCGTGGTAGGGCAGGCCTGGGTGCCCCAAGGGGGCGTCGGGAATCTCGCAGCGTCCTGGTGACCACAAGTAGTCTGAGAAGCCGCTGGGTACCTGAGAGAGGGCACTGAAGGCCTCGGTACCCGTGAAACCCAGGATGTTTCGGAACGTCAGATCCGACCACGAATCGATGCTGTAGGAGACATCGCAGGTGAATCGGGGCAGACGGTCTCGGCCATAGAATGCACTGCAAGACGTGATCTCGCTATGGGACTCCAAGGCATTGTGAAGCTGGTTGAGCGCACTGTTGGCTGCCAGGCTGTTCCATGGGTAGTAGTCACTGGCTGGCAGTGTGATCGTCTCGGTTACGGCGTTTGCCGTGACGTCGATGTCTGTTTCAGGCACGTTGGGCTCTGAGCCCATCAGCCACGCTGTAGTAATTAGTGCCATTGGTCTAACCTCCTAGGTTCGCCTCGGAGCGCTGGAGGCCCTTTCGAATCTTGTTTGCCGAGTCATCGTCGATGCTGCCCAGCACGTCGATTCGTTCGATGTTGATTGTGCGAGCGTTGCTACGACCTCCGCCCGCTTGGCCCGTGTTGTTTGGGTTTCCTTCGACGCCATCTCGGACGCTGACAGGTGCTCCTCGCTCGATTGTGAAGGCAGCCGGAGCGGAGGATGGCTGCCCACTACCGAACTGAGAGGCTGATCCGGCGGATGCCGATCCACCACCACCACCGCGAGCATTTCCAGCCGCAATGATCGTGCCCTGCGCAAAAGCGTTGGCGGAGGCCGCTGCTAGGGCGATGCCTTGTGGGATGTTCAAACTGGCAAATGCAATCACGGATTGAGCAGCCGCTACGCCAGCATCGGCGTAGAGACCTGCTGCCTTGATACGGTCAAGAGCCTTCTTCTTTCTCTCCTCGCCCTTAATGGACGCTCCTGCAATCGTGGACGAGAGCGTGAAGGCTCCCTGCTCAGCAGCGGAGACGCTGTTGATCGTCGATGTGATGGTCCGCATCAACTCTTCTCTCGCGCGCTTCTCCTCTTCGATCCTCGATACTGTCCGGTCGTGGCGAACCTGTGAGAGTTCGTCCTCGATGCGCTCACGCTCACCGACCTGAGTCTCAAGGTCGAGCTGGCGCCGTAGCGCCTCCTCCCTCAAGGCAAACTGCTCCTGCTCGATGGCAAAGGCAGTGGCTGGGTCCCCATTCACGTTGGCCAGCTCAAGCTCGCGGTCCAGTGCGGCCTGCTGTAGTGCCGTGCGGCGGATCAACTCAGCGTTGGCCATCTGCATGCGGTCGATCTGAGGCTGTTGGGCAGCGGCAAGCTCCCGCTCGTAGGCCTGAACGTCCTGCAGGTAGGAGCGCTGCAAGGTGACGGCCTCGGAGAACTCCCTGCGGCGTTCAGCATTCAAGGACTCCGTAAGCTGCTGCTGAAACTCCAAGCGCTCCTGCAGGAAGGGGTCCTTCTTGCGACCACTACGGCGGCGCGTCGTGGGGGGCCGCCCCAGCTCTTTCAGCTCCGCCAGCTTCACTTGGCGGGCCAACTGCAAGGCCTTGGCCTCATCCCCCGCCGCACCAGCGATCAGGCTTTGGATCTTGAGTGCCTCAATCGATAGTGCCGTCTTCTGCTGAATCGCGTCGTTGTTAGAACTGAGATATGCCTGCTCCTCCTCGATGGCGAGGAGACGCTCCTTGGCCGTGGCCAGGTTGCGAGCCTCAAGGTCGGCTTGCTTGGCAAGGCGCTGCGCAGCCGGGTCACTAGCGGATTTCTGACGTCGAAGCTCTTCCAGTCCTGCCAATCTGGAGACCTGTGTGTTGGCCTTGCCTGCGGCGTCTGCCAGCTTCTGGTTAGACAGCACAAGGTCTAGCGAGGAAACACCAAGATCTCGAAGCTGATTCTTTAGCTCTGCGGCGGCGACCCCTTGGTTGCGGATCTTAGTTGTGCTGATCTCACCGGTGGATGCCACCTGGCGGAGACCCTCGGCCAAGCTGACCGTTGCAGCCGATCCGCCAAGAGCTTGGTCCTGAATGTTCTGCAATTCCACATTGAAGCGCCGAACTGCAGCCGCGGCTCCGTCAGTGTCGAGCGTGACACCTCTTGCTGCGTCAATAACCTTCCGTGTGGCCACTTCTCGGAACGCCTCGGCCTTCTCGACGTCTGTCAGCTCCTTGGTGGTCTTTCCAAGGGATCGAGCATACTCATCCTGAGCTTGGCTAACCTTGAGCGTCACACCCAGGTTGTCCAGCAGCTCTGTACTGTTTCGCCCAATAGCACTAAAGCCATCTTCGATAGACTTCAAAGCATCGACGCCCCTACGGGCACCAAGCTTTGCGAGTGCCTCTGAGAGGTTCGCGAACTCCTTGCTGTTCTCCGTGATTTGGAGGCTCACCGCATCCGATGCGAGTCTCGCCAGGTCGAAGTCCGTCACAAGGCCCTGCGTCTGCCGACGCGCAGCCTCGATGGGGATCGGAACATTGGCGAACACGGCGGTCAGCTGCATCGAGCGCTGAGCCAGGCTGTCGGCCTTGCTGGCCAGCTCGCTGATGGCAAAGGCGCCGGCCGTCGCCGCTGCAATGATCCCAGCGGGACCACCCATGGTGGCCGTCAGGCCTGAGAGTGAGCCAGCGAGGCCACCTGCGCTCGCAGACGCGTCGCGCATGATAGAGCCCTTGAGTGCGGTTGCCTTGTTGCTGTCTCGGACTGCACGGTCAAACGACTTGATCCGTGCAGCGGCTTCCTTGACCGAATCGCGAACGTCGTCGTTGCCCTTCTTGAGGCTATCAAGCCCCCGCTTCGCCCCACGGGCATCTACGGAATACTTGATGTTGATTTTCTTGCTGAGGGTCATGGGGCGTTAGGTCTTGGTCCGAAGGGCTGCGCTTTCCCTTTCGTAGTGGTTCCGCGCCCGAATGCGCTGAGTCTCCAGATAGGAAACCGCATCGAGCAAAAGCCGGTCCTCAGACCGCGATAGATGCAAATTGTCGCTGAAACCGCCATCGGTCAGCACGCGCTCATACTGCGAGACGCTGAGGGCGAACGCGGAGCGATACCAGGAGCCTGGACACCCCTCGGTGTTCCACTCTCCCGGGCAGTCCGGGTTGGGCTCTTTGGGGTCATTCAAGACCCGCAGACGCCCCATGTGATAGCCAGTGTCCTGGTCAGGCCCCCAACGCTTATCCGTCCAATCGGTGAGGCCACACCGGAGACTGTTACGTTCCTGTTGGTTCTTGCCGCCTTGGCAGAGGATCTCGCAATCGAACGTCTCGACCCGCTTCCCCGTCTTAGGGTTGGCGGGGTGAGAGAACGCTAGGAGCCGGAGGGCTTTCCCTCAGCCTCCGTAAGGGGCTGAGATGCTGCGTAGCTGGCCTGACCAATGAACATGATCAAGCCAAGGCCCAGGTCCGTCAGGGTGCCGAGGGTCTGGAGGTCAGCCTCAGTGAGGTTCCCCGGTCGGTCAATGTCCACAAGGCTTGTGCCACCTTGCTTGACGGCAGTCAGACCGTAGCGAGCTGCCAACAGGTAGGCAGCACGAGGGATCGGGAAGTCCTGCGTCAGCTCGCGTTCGAGCATCCCCTGGACCTCGTTGAGCTGCAAGGTGGACAGACGGCGAAGATGGAACTCCACCGGCTGACCGCTGAGCAGGTCCTGCGCCGACCCATGGGCGTTGCGGGCCCCGAGGTCGAAGCGTGTGACGCCTCGATGGTAGCGGAGGAACGGACAGTCATCTCCGTGCTCCTCCGAAGATTTCTCGAGTTCTGCTGCATCCCAAGCATCATCGGCCGGATGGACCGCGATGATGGGAGCATCGATTCTATGTCGTGGAATGAGCTTCATAGAGACCTTAGCCCAAGTAGAGACGGAACTTGGAACGCTCCAAGGCCGTGGTGGCAGTCGAGGGGTTGTGCTCCACAGCTCGAAGCTGAGGCTCCGTGGAGGTGAAATCACCGCTACCCGGTGTAACGGTCTGAATCTCGCAGTTCTCCGCGAAGAAGGCGAAGCAGTTTCCATCGCTGCCGTTCTTGATCACCGCAATGCGCTTGTTCGTGTCTGCTGCTTTGTCGGTGTACCAAGAGGTGCTCGATGGGAAGAGGTCCACGGAGACCGTAGTGTCTGCCGGTGCCGTTGAATACAGACCGTAGCCCCCTGTAGTATCGAGGTTGTCCGCCATGCAGGGCAGTGGCGTGACAGGGACACCAGGGTCCACACTCACGGTGCCGTTACAAACAGTTCCCAGCGTTGTGGTCCCTGCGTCACCGATGATGACCTGAGTGTCAGGGCCGATGACCTGGGGCGTGGGATAGGACGCGGTCGGGAACTCCGGGTCAGGTCCAGCCGAGGGGTCTGTGTGCCGGCCGGAGAAGACACTGAAGTCCATGGTGGCGAACTCATTCCGCGCGAAGCTGATGCTTGTCAGCTGGGCTTTGCACATGTTGGCTTCGAACCCTGCTTCGCCGTTCCCACCCTTTTGGATGACCGCACTCATCGTGCTGCCCGGAGTGCTGGATGTGTCGGTGATTACGGCTTCGCTGATGAATGCCGTCGCTCCGCCTCGGATGAGATCATCGTCGGCTGGGGCTTCCGGGAGTGCAGGCTCCAAGGAGACGGCCAGTCCGGTGATGTCGGTGATGACCCGGGGGTGCTTCCGACCGTCCGCGTCTTCCCACGCCACAACGTCGCCCACGCTCCATGTGGTGGTGTCATCGACGTTGACCACAGTGGCCGTGTGACCGCCTCCAGCCACGGTGTGCGTGGCCGTGAGGCTCACGCCTCCCAGGCAGTGCTCCAGCATCTGCGAGAGCGCTGTGGCGCTTGCTGTGACCCCGTCAGCGAGGGTCGAGCCCGTGCCCGTCAGGTAGCTGGTGAACGGAAACTCCGTGTTCGGGAGGGTTTGCTGGCTGCGCTGGGTCTCGAAGATTCGGCGCTTTGCAGCTTCGGGCGAGACCTCCTCGATCTGGATGCCAGAGACATCGAGAGATGCCGCCAGGTGGGGCATCTGGAATGCCGTGGTGGCCAACTCAGCAGCTTCCCACTGGGCGCCTGTGGAGACGCCGGAGGTGCCGTTGGGGCCAATACCCTGACCTACGGTCTCGGGGTAGAAGGTCAGGAGTGAAACAAGATTAAGTACGGATGGCATGGTCTAGGCTCGTTAGGGCAGGGGCAAAAACAGGTAAGCGGTGAATGAGTGGGAGCCCCAGACGCGGCCGTCCTCATCGCTCTCGAAGTCGAATGGACTCTTGGTGAACTTGGGGGCTCCGGCGATCTCAGCTCGATGCAGAGCCCTCCAGAGGTCCTGCTGGTCTCGCGCCACAAGGACCTGATGCTCAGCGGGCTTGAGGCCGGTGTAGCTGGTCCAGATGTTGAGGTCGGCGGTGTGGAGAGCACATCCGCCATAGACCTCCCCCTCTTCTTGGATGTTGATTAGCTCCACAAAGAAGCTGCGCAGCCCTGTAGAGGGCACATCGGACTTCTGGTCGACGGGTCTCCACCGCTCAGAGCTGCGAGGCTCGTAGGTCGGCAGAGTCTCCCGAATCGCTGTCACAATGGCGGACCGAATTTGGTCGAATGTCGTCGCGATAGGCATTGTCTAGCTCAGGCTGAAGATATGGCCTTTCGGCTCGGGCTCGTGTCCAACGCTGTCGCGCGTCAGCTCGACCTGGCCCTGGGGGGCATGGCCCACAAGAACGTCGGAGAAGAGGTTGTCCGCCTCGGCCTGCAAGGCATCGGCTCGGGTATCGTCAGCCTCACCGGGCAATCACGGATTGCCGTGCTGCTGTCATCGATGGGCATCACCTGCGATGGCTCCGATGCCGCCGAATGGGCCCAGACTGCGGTGCTCAAGACCTTGGTTTCGGCGGCAAAACGCATCTATGAGCCGGGCTGCACGGCGAAGGGCATGTTGGTCCTCTACGGGCCCCAGGACGCTGGCAAAAGCCGCTTTGTGCGGGGACTGGTCCCGCGCAAAGCGTGGGCAGGCGAAGGCCCGATCCTGACGCGTAGGGGGAGCGTAGACGGCAAGGCCATGGCCGAGCATCTGACGGGGCATTGGCTGGCCGAGGTGCCAGAGATTGATCAGTATCTCCGATCCATCGACGCCAGCTCGCTGAAAATGTGGACGAGCCAGACCGTGGACACTTTTCGCGCTGCTTATGCCCGCACGTCCGAGACACATCAGCGGTCTTGGAGCTTGATCGGCACCACAAACCGCGAAGATCTCCTCAGCGACAGCACAGGCAACACCCGCTATTGGATTGTCCAGGTCCACAAGATCGACGTGGAGCTGATCGCGAGCATGCGCGATCAGCTGTGGGGTGAGATCATCAGACTGTACCGCGATGGCGTCAAAAACTACTTGTCTCCGACTGAGGTGGAGCTGATGGGTAGGGTCTGTGCGGCATACACCGCGCCGCATGAGCTGGAGGGGTGGATCCAAGACTATTGTGAGTCTGTTGCTCTGGACGGCGAGCATGGACGGCCCGCGCTGATCGATGCACACGAAATCCGAAAATACGTCGCTGAGAGCCGAAAGAAAGAGCCAGCGTGGAAGCAGCTGGACACGGGCATGGCGGCGGTAGGCTACCGCAAGGTGAGACGGGGTCCGCGAGGCGGTCAGCGCTCAGTCTACGAGCTGCAGGAGCAGGAGGAGCAGGAGGTGGCCGATGGAGAGTAAGACCCGTCACTTTCCGCACCGGTGCCGCAACTGTGGCATCGAGGTCGAGCCGGCGCGGGGCCGGCCGTGGAAATGCCCGAGCTGCTGGGTCGATGAGCTTACGGCCCTCGACTCCCGCCTCCTGCCCCAGCTGCACGTCCTGGATGGATCGTGGGCGGCGGCCTCAGATGAGGATCGGTTCGGTGCCCTTACCGCGGCGTACCTCGGCGAGGTGATGTCCCGAGGCGAGGCGAGGACCGTCCGCTACGATGCGGAGCGGGCGGAGTGG
The DNA here is from genome assembly GCA_964352485.1 of uncultured Nannocystaceae bacterium. GTDB lineage: Bacteria > Myxococcota_A > Polyangia > Nannocystales > Nannocystaceae > CAJXVA01. The sequence goes on from CAYGTG010000057.1 coordinate 12,042, forward strand.
GTGGTCACCACCGATCGACGTTTCTCAGCGGAGCATGTCCGCGGCTGGGCCGATGCCCTGGGGCTGGCCTCGGGGGAGGGGGAGGCGACGTGATCTCGACCCCGCCAGTGGATCCCGTGGTGCTGACCGTTGACGAGACGGCCGAGCTGCTGCGATGCGACCGCAAGACCGTCTACACGGCCATCGAGCGTGGCAAGTTGCCCGGTGCACGCAAGATCGGGCGGGCTATACGGATCCACCGCGCCACGCTGCTAGACTGGCTGGGTGCTGACGGCTCGCGACCTACCAAGGAGTAGCTCCATGGGAGTGTCGAAAGTCAAAGTGCGGGGGCGCCAGATGTGGCGCGCCCGCGTCACGGATGGCGGGGTGACCCGCAACGCCTACCGCAAGCGCCGCGATGATGCGGTGGAGGCGGAAAACGAAATGCGAGAGGAACTCGCGAGGGAGCTGGGCCCCGAGCCCAAGACGAAAGAGACGCCCACGTTCGCGGAGCACTGGGCGGAGTACATGACCGATGCAGCAGAGACGACGAACAAGTTGACGACGTTGGTCGCGAAGCGGAGCATCTACGAGCACCATCTGCGACCCTCATTTGGAGGGCTGAAGATCGACGCGATACGAGTTCGGGAGGTCGATCGGTTCCGGGCGGCGAAGATGAAGACCCACAGCCCAAAGACGGTGAACAACATGCTCACCGTCTTGCGCAACGCGTTGGACGTGGCGGCACGGTGGGAGTTGATCGACGCGGTGCCACGGGTCGCGTGGGCGAAGACGGCGAAACCGCCGTTTAGGTTCCTTGACTTTGAGGAGTCGGCCAGGCTGGTCGAAGCGGCAAAGCAGGAGCCGTTGGCCTACGCGATGATCGTCCTTGCGTTGAACACCGGGCTTCGGCTCGGGGAGCTGCTGGCCTTGAAGTGGGATGCCATCGATCTCAAAGCGGGTCGGCTCCACGTCCGCGAGGCCGTGGCGCTTGGCGTCGTCGGGACGCCTAAGTCTGGGCGGTGTCGAGAGGTCCCGCTCAACGAGACGGCACTGGCCGCACTCCGAGAGCACCGGCATCTCAGGGGGCCGTTGGTCTTCTGTACTGACGACGGCACGATGCTCACCTACGACGAGGCGAAGGGTCCGCTTCGGCGGGCTCGGGCTCGGTCCGGTGTTGCTCATCTTGGGTGGCACGCGTTGCGCCACACGTTCGCCTCGCATCTCGTCATGCGCGGCGTTTCGATCAAGGCGGTCCAAGACCTGCTTGGCCACGCGACCTTGGAAGTGACGTTGCGGTACGCCCACCTGTCGCCGGACGTCACCCGCAACGCAGTGCTCGCGCTCGACGTAGGTGGCGACACAGGTGGCGACACCAGAGCGGTGAAATGAAGAACGGCCCCCAGCGTGGTGCTGGGGGCCGTTCAAAGAAGCGGGCTATGGGATTCGAACCCACGGCTTCGACCTTGGGAAGGTCGCGCTCTACCAACTGAGCTAAGCCCGCGTGCGATCGCACCATCGCAGAGGTTCGAGCATGCTCGCAAGCGCTCATCGAAACGCCCTGTGGCACCCGACTCGGAGCCCGTTTTCGTCCCTGCCGTGCGGACCGTTGCGGGGCAAAGGTGTGTGGGAAGGTCGGACTCTGTGGGGCCCAGTGGGGAGCTGTCATGCACGAGGACCGCGGCGTCGTGTACCAGGGGGGCGACTCGGTCCCCAGACGTGTCGCCATGGCGCCCCGGTCCGCGCGACGCCGCGCGGCGTCGAAATGAATCCGGAGAAGCCGGACCCCGAGGGTGTCCACCATGGACATGCGTTCGCGGGTCCGAACCCGATGCGCTCCGGCCGCGCAGCCCGACCGTGGTGCGCGTGACTGCCTCGGGCGGTGCGCGAAAATGAAGTGGGGTCTGTGTCCCCCGGTGTTCCGCAGACCAAAAAACCACAGAAAATCCGCTCTAAAGAGCCGCCCAGAGGCGATACTGATGGGGCGTGGGAGTCTTTGGGGGAAGCTCGACCGCCTCGCTGAGAGACGTCGACCGGTTGCGTGAACGGAGCCTGTCCGGCGTCGTGGTGCTGCTGGTCATCGGAACCCTGACCCAGGGGGTCACCTACGCGATGGATCGCAGCGCGGAGGCCACCGAGGAAGCCCTGAGCCAGGGGGGCGAAGTCCGTGTTGCGGCGGCAGACGTCGAAGCTGCTGCGCGCCGGCTGGAGCGCACCCCGAGGGCTCCGGGAAGCCGCGAGGCGCTGGACCAAAGCGTGCTGGCACTCGAGCAGGTGGCCGCAGACCTCCGTGACCCGAGCGAGCAGTCGGCCGGCGACACCGGGTGGGGACGCGTCGCGCTGGCGCTGAACTCTGTGACCGCCGAAGCCCGCGCCATCAGGCTGGAGCCGATGGTGGACACCCGGGCCGCGCAGCGACTGCGTGCCCGTGCGGTGGCGCTGCGCGGTGAAGCCGACGCCGTTCATACGCAACTCGCGCTCGATGCAAAGGATCGCCGCACCCAACTACGGTGGCTCTCGTGGAGCGCATGGGCTGTGCTGATCGCCTCGATCGTGGGCGTCTCTCGCTGGGTGTTCGTGGCCGCCCTGGCGCAGCTCGATCGCGACGGCGAAGACCTGGCCGAGGCGGAACGCGCGGTCCTCGATGCGGCCGACAGCGAACGTGCCCGCTTGGGACAGGAGCTTCACGACGGACTGTGCCAGCAGCTGGGCGGGCTGCGCCTGCTCGCCACGGCCGCGCAACGTGGCTCGTCCGAGCCGAGCACACAACAGACGCTGTCCACCTTGGAAGGACAGGCCGGTAAAGCGCTCGACATGGCGCGGGCGCTCTCGCACGGCCTGTATCCCGGAGATGTGCGCGCCGAGAACTTGGCCGGCGCCCTGCAGCGGTTGGGCAGCGAAGTGGCGGAGTTGGGCGGGTTTGACTTCTCCTTTGAGGGGCCCGAAGCGCCGCCGTCGTCGCTGTCCGATGCCGATGCGATGCAGCTGTACCGGATCGCCCAGGAGGCGTTGTCCAACGCGGCCCGCCACGGCAACCCCGGTGGCCTCCGCGTTTCGCTGCTGGCCCAACCCCTGACCCTGCGCGTAGAGGATGACGGCGTTGGCCTGTCCTCGACCCACGATGGCATCACGACCGCCGGCGTTGGCCTGAGCAGCATGCATGCTCGCGCTCGGGCCATGAACGCCCGCATCAAGTTCTACTCGACGCCTCAAGAGGGCACTCGGATCGTGGTGACGCGTTCCGACGGGACGGTCGAGCTCGATGCCCTCGCAGAGATTCCCGTGACGCCGCTGACCCCCTGGAGCAGACCATGAACGAAGCACAAAAGAAGACCATCCTCATCGTTGACGACCACCCTGTGTTCCGCCATGGGCTCAGTGCGCTGGTGCGGGCACAGCCAGACCTGGAGGTCGTGGGCGAGGCCTCCTCGCTCAATGACGCCAAAGACAAGCTGACCTCGATCAAGCCGGATGCGGTCGTCGTGGACCTGGCCCTGGGCGATAGCAGCGGTCGCGAACTGGTTCGGCATATCGCCGCCAACAGCCTCGAGGTCCCATCGCTGGTGGTTTCGATGCACGACGAGGCCCTGTTCGCCGACCGGGCCCTTCGCACGGGAGCGGCGGGTTACCTGATGAAGAGTGCCAGCCCCGACGTCTTGCTCGACGGCATCCGCAAGGTGAGCTCCGGCGAGCAGGTCGTCAGCGAGAAGCTCAGCGCGGCGTGGACCAAGGGCGGCGCCGATCCGGTTGGCAAGGGCGAGGACCCGCTCGCGCGACTCTCGACCCGTGAGATGGAGGTCTTCGAGCTGATGGGGCGTGGACTTCGGACCCGCGAGATCTCGACCCAGCTGTCGATCAGCGTCAAGACGGTCGAGACCCACCAGAGCAACACCAAGCAAAAGCTCGGGCTGACCAACGCGACCCAGCTGCTGCGTGCTGCCCTTGCGTGGCAGAACGGCATCCGGCTCGACCCGGCACACCCCGGAAACGCGGAGCGCACCCGCAACGCGTGAGCGACGACAAGGCCGCGCTTCGATCGGTCCAGCGGGGGCGGTCACTCGAGCCGCCCGAGCGGGCCCGGCAGAGTGACCGGTTGCGGAGGCGACTGTGTGCCCTGGACCTCATCGTTGAGGCCAGCGCGGTCGCGTTGGTCATGGGCGTGGGCCACGAGCCCGAGATGCGCGGTGTGTTCGAGGCCCTCGCGCCGCGGCGTCGGAGGCTTCCCAA
>CAYGTG010000058.1:0-16173 GCA_964352485.1 uncultured Nannocystaceae bacterium
AAATGGGTAGACCTCTTCGGCCCCTCACGGGGCCGACCGCGTTGAAGCGCGATGCGCATCAGCGGCCAAGTCTTCGCTGCGCTCATCTCTTCGGCCCCTCACGGGGCCGACCGCGTTGAAGCATGAACACGGCGTCCGGTCGCCCCCCCTCACGGCGAAGCTCTTCGGCCCCTCACGGGGCCGACCGCGTTGAAGCGACACAGACGCGGACTTCCGCGCGGCGTTAGACAACTCTTCGGCCCCTCACGGGGCCGACCGCGTTGAAGCATCACCGTGGATGAGGGATGTGGCGCTGCCGGTCTGCTCTTCGGCCCCTCACGGGGCCGACCGCGTTGAAGCTGCGCACCGTCGTTGAGACCGTTGGGCCCGCGGCGCCTCTTCGGCCCCTCACGGGGCCGACCGCGTTGAAGCGTGATGCGCTGCTCGGAGGCACCCCGCCCGGGGGCTCTTCGGCCCCTCACGGGGCCGACCGCGTTGAAGCCTTGATCCGCTGATCACTCCACCGATCGCGCCTCGTCGGTCAGCCGACTCTTGTCACCGTCGGGCCGCGTGAAGCGAACCTTGACCGTCATCAGCTCACCGGCCGCCGTCGCCTTGGCCCTCCGCTCTCCTTGATACTTCAGAGCGTCCACGCGAGGGCGTTTAGGCGAAATGAAAGCGTTTAGGCGAAATGAAATGGGAAAAAGCAGGGGCGGAGGAGTACGGCGGGCCGCCGGCGAGAACGGTCGTTGCGCAGCAGCTTGTCCGGTCTCGCAGGCGCAGACTCAGGCTGCACTCTCCTGTCCCTGGAGCCCCAGCTGCTGGGCAAGCCACTCGCGGACGAAGGCCTCGAAGGATTCCGAACGGTCGGCACGGTAGGCTGCTGGGGCGGACGCGAGTCGTACGATCCCGTCGTGCAGGGTGTCCTCGAAGTCCTGCGGATCAACCTGCGATGCGGCCACGAGTTGCTCGATCACGTGCGCGTAGCGGGCAACGAGGCGGCTGCGTTCGCTTCGGTAGTCCGCGAACGCTCGGTGCAGTGCGAAGAGGTGCCCGATGTCGGAGGCTTCTCGCGACGCAGAGAGCAGCGGCTCGGCCATGGAGAGCGCCCGCGAGAGCAGCTCGCCGACCGGGTCGGCGCGAAACAGACGCTCGCTCAGACCGGAGGCGGCCCAGCGGAGCGCGGCGTCGTTTCTGCGCCGTGCCGCAGTCCTCCAACGCAAGAAGGAGCGGGACAGCCTCCGATCTGCGTCGTCACGGGTGCATCGGGCGAGCAGCTCGGGGTCGAGGGCTGACGCGAGGGGCGGATGCTGGAGCAGCAGCAGCCAGCAGCGTCGGGCGGCACGCTGAAGTTGCAGTGCGGCGCATGGGGCGGGGGGAGCGGTGTGTATGTACATGCGGTGGCCTGTCTTGTTGGGCATCGTCGGGGCGCCCCACCAGACTTGCATCCGTTCGCAAACGAACAACGTCGCTCGCTTCGCGTCGGCCCCAGAAAAAACCGATACCCCCGCGCTCCACGCCTGTTCGCTCCGCTATCGCTGCGACCGTCTGGTGTCGGGGCGGTCTTTGGTGTCCTGGCCGCCACAGGGCTGCACAGCGGACCCGAGCGTGATCGTTCGGGCCTCGAAGTGCACTATCGTCCCATCATGGCTTGCCGGACACACCTCCCCTGCACCCGTCGGCCCGCTCGGGTTCGGCGGTCCGTCGCGCTCGCGGCACTCCTCGTGGTCTGGGGCGCCGCCCCTGGGGATTCCTCTGCCGCTTCGCAGCTCTGCGAGGGCGGGACCCATCTCCTCCTTCCTCGCGATGGCGGAGTGGCCGACCCTTCGTCGGCGCTGGTCTTCGCCGACCGCGTATGTACGGTCCCGCGGGGTGTCGACCCCTCTGATCCCATCGTGATGATGCCGGTCGAAGATCTGACGGTCGATGTCGACGAAGAGCCGGCGGCGCTCGTGCCCTTCGACGACTTCGAGAAGGGGTGGCTGTGGAGGATCGAGCCCGTGCCCGCGGTCGGGGCCATCGTCACGATCTCCGGGTGCGATGCGGTCGAGCGTGAGACCGGGGTCTGCTACAGCGTTTCGCCCGAGACCGCTGATGATGAGGGCCCGCTGCTCCAGTGGAGCTTTACCGTCGAGGGCGAGCCCGAGCCGGTGGCGCTGGTGGAGCCCGTCATTCGTGATCTGCGCGCCAGTGGCAGCACCGACCCGTTCAGCGGAGAGGTCCGCACGCTGTGGTCCTTCACTCTCGAGCGAGGGCAGGGGGATCCCGGCACGGCGATGCTCGTCGACGTCACGCTGGAACCCGGGTCGGCCAGCACGCAGTTGCCATGGATGGATGCTGACCTCACCTCCTCCGAGCTCGTCTTGGGTGCGGCCGAGGGCGAGGACGTCTGCATCGAAGCGCGCACCTTCGACCTCTACGGCAACGAGGGCCCGACTGCGACCGCGTGTGCCGAGGGCGGTGGGGGCTGTAGCTGCAGGGCAGGGGGCAGCGCGTCCGGAGCCATGGCCCTCGTGCTGTTGCTGCTGGGCCTCCGTCGACGGCACGCACGGACCGGCAGACAGGTTTCGCCGAGCTAGCGCCGCGATGCCTGCCAGGCCGCTATTTGCTCGGGAAGCTCGAGGCACGCCTTGCACGACTCGAGGGCATCCTGGACCAGCTTCACCGCCCGGCCTCGCTGCTCGACGTCGTGCTCCCACACGATCTGCCCGAGCACGAAGGCGGCCCGCGCCCGGTCCTCGATCGGGAAGTCCTGCCCCTGGGAGGCGGACCAGGCACGCTCGGCCAGCTCCAACCCCTCCCGCAGTTGGCCCTGGCGGAGGAGGAGCTCGGCCAGCTCCGTACGCACCCTTGCGAGTTGGGGATGACCCGAATCCATGCCGGCCTCGATGATCGTCAGGCCGGCCCGGTACTCGGACTCCGCTTCGGCCATACGCTCGGCCGACAACAGGACGCCGCCGAGGTTGGTGTGCGCCAAGCCGAGCTTCGGGTCATCTGGGGCCAGGATCGCCGAACGAGCCTTCAACACCGCCCGCATCTGCTCTTCGGCTTGCGTCAGCTTCCCCTGAAGGTGGAGCGCGTTGCCAATCCCCACCCGGACGGTGACGGTGCTGGGGTGGTCCGGACCAAGCGCCTTCTCGAACACCTCGAACGCGGCGCGAAACGCCGCCTCCGCCTCCGGCCCGCTGCCACGCGACCACAGCAGGTTCCCGAGGTTGTTCTGGATGAGCGCGGCGCGGGGATGGTTGGGCCCCAGCTTGGCCTCGATCGCTTCGAGAGCCGCGCGGTACTGGGCCTCGGCTTCACCGTCCTTCCCCTGGTCGGCGAGGATGTTGCCAAGGGCGACGTGAGCCGCCGCGATCAACTCATGCCCAGGGGCCAGAGCTGCACGCGTGGCTTCGAGCGCCGCGCGAGCCTCGATCTCGGCCTCGGCGAGCTTGCCCTGGCCTTGGAGAGCGTTGGCGAGGCTGGAGCGCGTATTGGCCACGATCGGATGGTCCGATCCGAGCCGCTTGATCCGGACGTCCAGGGCCGCGCGAAGCTCCCGCTCAGCCGCTTCAGGGTCGCCTCGTGCCATCAAGATTGCGGCGAGAAGGCGACGCACGGAGGACTCGCCCAGCACGTCACCTCGGCGCATGCGCAGCTCCAACGCCTCTCGTGCCGCGTCCTCGGCCTGAGCGTCTTGACCCGCCGTGCGAAGCACCGTGGCCAAGTGGTAGTAAAACGACGCCTCGGCGGCCGGCTCCCCTGTGGCAAGTCCCTGCGCCATGGGCCGGTAGCGTAGAGCTTGCTCTGGCTTCATCAGGCGGTTGCCAACGACGAGCATCCCCCAGATCAAGGCCTCCCTCACCTCGTCCCACTGACTCATCGAGGTGCCCCGACGCATCACCTCGGCGAGAAGAGCATCGGCGGCTTCGTTGTCTCCCTGCGCAAAGGCCAGCTTCGCTCGGGAAAGCTCGAGCTTGGTGAGGACCGGCGGGTAGCCAGTCCCTTCGAGGAGCGCCGCGGCCTCCTGCAAAACCTGTTCGGCCTCCTCGGTTCGAGCGGCCTGGCGCAGGACGCCGGCCTTGGCCAGAAGTGTCATGGCCCGATCGACCTCATCGGCGTCGTCCGGCTCGGGCAGCGGTACCTCTGCCTGGAGCGCGATCATGTCCGAGCAGCGCGAGATCGGCTGCAGCGCCTCGACGATTGCGTCCGCCCTCTCCACCACCTTCGCGTCGGCGTCTGCAAGCACGTCGACCGTGGCCCGTAGCTGGGTCGCGGCGCCATCGAGGCAGGCCATCCGACGGTCGAGCATGGCCGAGGATTGCGCCCCGGATGCTGTGGCCTCACACGCGGCGGTGTGCATCGCGACCCAGGCCTGCGCGTAGTCGTCGAGGGCCCGTTCTGCTCGTGTCCACGCATTCTGGGCGAACGGGTTTGGGACGCCTTGGAACGCCTGATCAACCTGCGCGCGCCGAACGTCATCCCAAACGCCGGCGAGGGCCTCCTGGGCGCCGGTGCACGGCGCGAGAGGCTCCGCGCGCATCCAGGCCGTCACGCCGATCCCGGCCGCGACGCCCACGATGACGAATCCTGCCGAGAGCGCGATGGCGCTGCGGTGGCGCCGCGCGAACCGGCGAACTCGACTGCGCACCGAGTAGTCGCGGGCCCCGACTCGCTGCCCGGCTTCGAACCGGAGGAGGTCCTCGCAGAGCTGAGCGGCATCGAGATATCGGGTCTCGCGATCCTCGGCCGTGGCGCGGAGGATGACCGCCCGAAGGTCCGAGAGCATCTCTCGTCCGTCGTGTTCCCCCGCGTCGGCGACGAGCCGCTCGAGGATCTTGCCCAGGCTGTAGACATCGGCCCTCGCATCCGCAGGCTCTCCGCGACGAACCTCGGGCGCGATGTATCCCGGCGTGCCCATCACGGCGCCGGGGCGCGTCATCCCCTGGTCGATGTCCCGGCCGTCGGACATGCTCTCCCCCTCGACCTCCTCCTCCTCGAGACGCTTTGCCAGTCCCCAGTCCAGGACCACCGTCTCCCCGAACGGCCCGACCAGGACGTTGGCCGGCTTGAGGTCGCGGTGGATCACCGACTGCTCATGGGCGAACGCAACCGCCTCGCACGCCCGGCGGACGCTCGGGACCAGCGCCATGCGCTCTTCGAACGTTGACGTCTCGTCGAGTGCGGCGTCGAGCGTCTGCCCTTCGACCAGCCGCATCGCGAAATAGTGACTCCCGTCGGGAAAGAACCCGGCGTCGTAGATCGGGATGATCGAGGGGTGCTGCAGCCGGGCCGTCAGCGCCATCTCTCGCTCGAAGCGTCGCGCCGCCGCCTCGTCCTCGGGTCCCGCGCGAACACACTTCAGCGCCACCTGGCGCCCGAGCACGGTGTCGAACGCCTCGAACACCTGCCCCATCCCTCCAACGCCGATCTCCTCGCCCAGCTCGTAACGCTCTGGAGCCGCCCAGGTCTCCTCGGGCTCCGTCCGTGCCAAAGCGGCCAGGAGGGCGAGACACGTCGCGCAACCGTCCACGTGCGCATCGACGCGGGCCCGCGCCTTGGCGGACAGGCTCCCCTCGAGGAACGCCACCACGGTGGCCTCGTCGAGACACGAGATGCCGCCACTCAACGCGTCAACCACGTCTCCACCTCCTTCAGCTCCCCCTCGCTGAGTTCGCCATCATTCGCGAAGGCCTCGCGAGCCTGCAGGCCCATCTCTCGGGCCCGCTGTTTCTCACCGACACGCCACAGCGCGCGCGCCAGAAGAAAGGCGGTCGTCCCCCGCTCGGCCTTGGTCGCCTGCTCCTCCTCCTTTCGGACCGTCCATGCCTTCTCGAGCAGCGCGCGGGCCTGTTGCGGACGGTCCAGCTCCAAGAGCACCTGCCCCAGGTTGCTCCGGACCTTTGCGACCAAGGGGTGGGTATCCTCGAACGCCGCCTCAAACAGCTCGAGCGCCTGGCGAAACTCGGACTCGGCCTCGATGAACCGACCCTGTCCCAAAAGGCTGTTCCCGAGGTTGGTCCGCGTCGTGCCGATCTCCGGGCTGCCGCTCGGCAGGGCGCCCAGTTGCAGCTCGAGCGCGGCTCGATACTCGGCCTCCGCCTCGGCGTATTGCTGCGTGGAGGCGAGCGCGTTGGCCAGACTGTTGCGGTATAGGGCGATCGACGGATGTTCGGGACCGATGACGGCCTTCGCCATCTCGAGAGCACCTCGATACTCCTGCTCGGCCTCTTCGAATCGCTTCTGTATGAACAGGATGTTGGCCAGGTTGTTGCGCACCGCGGGGAGGCTGGGGCTCCCCATCTCCTCCCTCGCCGCGCTGGCGGCGAGCGCCCTGCGGTACTCCGTCTCGGCTTCGGAGAGCTTGCCCTGCGCGAACAAGGCGTTGCCCAGGGTGATCCTGACGACCGTGATGTCGGGATGCCCGGAAGGGAGCGCATCTTCGAGAACCCGCAACGAAGCGCGCGCCTCGGCCTCCGCCTCGGCGTATTTTCCCTGGCCGTCCAGCATGACGGCCAGGTCGCCTCGGATGGACGCGGACCCTGGGTGATCGAGGCCCTTCGCCCCGCTGAACACCTCCAGCGCAGCGCGGACCTCTGCCACCGCCTCGTCGACTTTCCCGCGCGCCTCGAGCGAGCTGGCGATTCCTTTGCGCGAGATTGCGATCGAGACGGGGTTGGCCTCGGGCATCCTCTCCCGAATCTCGAGGGCGGCGCGGTGCTCGATCTCGGCGCGCTGGTGGTCGCCCTTGCGCTTGAGCGTGTTGGCGAGGGACGAATGGAACGCGGCCTGCGCAGCTGGGTCCCCCTCGGACAGCCCTTCGAGGACGGGCATGTGTCGCAGCGCCTCTTCCACCTTCCCGCGCTCGCGGAGTAGAAAGACCATCCGTAACAGGGCTCGATGCGTCTCGTCTCGCTGATGGAACGCCATCCCCAGGCGCAGCGCCTCCGAGAGGACAGCGTCGGCCGCTTCGTAGTCACCGAGGTCGGTCATCAGCCACCCCTCGACGACCGCGAGCTCGGTTCTCACCGGCTCGTACGAGATGCCGACCAACGCAGCACGAGCCGCGTCGAGAGCCTTCCGCGCGTCGTCGAGACGGACGCCCTTTCGCAGCGCCTCGGCACGACCGATGTGCCCGCGCGCCTCCTCCACCTTCGCCTCCTCGCTGGTGGAGGGGGGCTGCACGGAGCCGAGAAGCACGTCGGGGTCTTCGCAACGTGCGATCGGTGGAAGCCCCGCGGTAAGCTCCTCCGCCTTGCCAACGATCGTCGAGTCAGCATCGACGAGGACCTCGGTCGTGGCCCCGAGGTTCATCGCCGCCCGGTCCAGGCAGTCCATTCGGAGATCGAGCAGCTCGCCGGACACCTCGCCCCGAGCGTGACCTTCGCACGCCGCGGTATAGGACTCCGTCCAAGCCGCGGCGTAGGCGTCGAGCACCTGCTCCGCGCGGCTCCAGGCCTTGACGGCATAAGGTTTGCCGATCGATGCAAAGCTCTCGCGTCCCCGGCTCCGCGTCGTCTCGTCCCAAACCCCGACCAGCGCCTCTTCGGCCCCTGTGCACGGCTGCCGTCCATCCAAGCCCCCGACCGAAGCGACTCCGACGCCGACGAGAACCCCCACGGTCACGAACGCCCCCGACAAGCCGATCGGCGTCCGGTGCCGACGCACGAAGCGACTCATGCGGGAGCGCAGGGAGTAGTCCCGCGCCAAAACGCGTTGTCCTGCCTCGAAGCGACGAAGGTCCTCGCAGAGCTCTCGGGCGGAGGGGTACCGGAGCGCGGGCTCGGGGGCCGTGGCCAGCTCGATGATCGCTTGGAGATCGGTACGGACCTCCCGCCTCGCGTCGGTGAGTGCCTCAGCGGAGACGAGCTGCGCCAGCACCTTGCCCAAACCGAAAACGTCGGACCGCTGATCCGCGGACTCACCTCGCTCGACCTCGGGCGCGATATAGCCCCGGGTCCCCATCACGGCCCCTGGCCGGGTCATCCCCTCAACGTCAGCATCGCCATGGAGGCTCTCGGCCTCATGCTCGTTGTCGTCCAAGTGCTTGGCCAAGCCCCAGTCGAGCACGACCGTCTCACCGAACGGCCCGATGAGCACGTTTGCTGGCTTGAGGTCGCGGTGGATCACCAACTGCTCGTGCGCGAAGGCCACGGCTTCACAAACGCGGCGGATGCTCGGCACCAACGCCATTCGATCTTCGAACGAAGAGGTCTGCGCGATCGCGGCGTCCAGCGTCTGACCCTCGACCAGTCGCATGGCGAAGTAGTGGCTTCCGTCGGGGAAGAACCCCGCGTCGTACACCGGGATGATCGAGGGATGCTGCAGTCGTGCTGTCAGCGACATCTCTCGCTCGAACCTCCGCGCCGCCGCTTCGCCTTCGCGCCCGGGTCGCACGCACTTGAGCGCGACATCGCGTCCCAGCACCGTATCGAAGGCCTCGAACACCAGCCCCATTCCCCCTGCCCCGAGCTCCCGCCGGATCTCATATCGCTCCGGACCTTGGGGTGTTTCTTGGGACTCCGAGCGCCCAAGAGCCGCGACGAGACGCAAGCATGCGGCGCATCCATCCACGTGCGCGTCGACGCGCGCCCGCGCTTCCCCAGACAGCCCCCCATCGAGGAACGCCAGCAGCGTCGCGTCATCGAGACACTCCGGCCCCCGAGACGTCGGGCTCATCACCCCGCGATTGTAACTGTCGTTCGCCACATGTTTCGATCACCGGCGCCGCGGCCTCAGCGAGGCGGACGCATGAACACGCGGCCCCAGCTGTCGGCGGCCAAGCTCGCCGCCTCCTGCACCAGCGCCGCCGGGACGGCCTCGGTGTCTCCACGCTCGTGGTCGTGAAAGTGATAGGCGTAGAGGCGGGAGACGAACTGCGCCAACGGAAGCGAGCTTTCCCCCGGGATTTCCCCTTGTCGGGAGGTGGAGGTGGTGATGCTCTGCCCCCAGTTCTGACGGCCGTCGTCGTTGGGGTTGAAGAAGTACGCCCGCCAGGCGCCCGTGGGGTCGCGGTCGACGCGCTGCAGCGAGACCGCGTGCAGCCCGAGGAACTGTCCGTGGGCGCTGGTCACCACCAGTCCCACGGGGCGAGGATGGATGGGCTCGACGAGCGCGACCTCGGGGTGGTGCACACAAAGGAAACGCCGGGCGAACCCTTGATGGTCCAGCGGTCGCGCGGACTCGTCGAAGATGCACTCGAAGCCGGTCGGAACCCAGGGCCCGTAGAGGCCGGGATTGACGTAGCGGTGCGCATCACCGGGCTCCTTCGCGACCAAGGCGAGCATCGCCGAATAGGTTCGATGCAGGTGGGGAACCAAGACCACTGAAGCCGGATCCAGCCGAAGATCGGTGCCGATGTGGATATCTGGCGCGTCGCGGGAGCGGATCTCCACGCCGCGGAACCGAATGCGCGTGCAGTCGTCGAATGCAGCCGAGGTGAGTAGCTCGAGCAGATAGCCGGGGGCGACCTGGCTCCACAGGCTGATCGCCCGCGCGGATTGGCAGCTGGGGTTGTCGCCTTGCCCGACCCCGAGCGGGTGCCCGATGACCGCGAGGGCACCCGCCACCAGGAGCGCTCGCGGCCAGCTCGGGTGCTCGGGGAAGGGCCGCGACGCCAGAAGCCGTTCGCTTGCGACCTTGCATGGCTCGCGCTTGAGAAGATTCCGCAGGCCGGCCGAGACTCCGGGCATCGACAGGGCGCCTCGGATCAGCGCGCCGGAGAGTCCGGTGACGGCCAACGGGGACGCTGCCGTGACCGCGACGTCGACGATCGAGAGCACCAGTTTCTCGTGGCGCTCGAGCTCGGCCCGCCCCAGGCGATCCAGACCCAGGGCGGTGGCAAGGGGGACCATCGCCCGAGCATTTGCGACCACGCGCAGCAAGATGGAATGGTGGGGGCTGGCGAGTCCGGTGGTTCGCAACGACTGGCCCATGCTCCGAGCCTCTGACGCCAGCGCCTTGGGCTCCAAGGCGCCGAGCGCTGCTTCGTATCGCAGAGGATCCGGATTGTCCTTCGCCAGCGCGGTGACGCCTTCGATGGCACCGACGAACCGCGCGAGCGCTTTGCGGACCGGGGGACCGCTGGGGTCTGCGTAGCGTTCCGCTCGCCGGATCATGTCGACGGCGGTCGCTCCGAGGATGCGTCGCTGCCGACACACCTCCTCGATCTCGGTGAGCAAGACCCGCTCCAGGCGCTTGGCAGAGAGTCGGTCGACGATGAAGCGGACGACCCGCCGTGCCCTGTCGAGCGCTGCGCCTCCCGCCAGTCGATGCTCCTCGCTGGCGCCGAGCTGCACGAGGTCGAGGTTGAGAACGATGGCCTCCTCCAGGAACGCCCGGGCTTGGGCCTTGCTGAAGCGCGAGTCCTCCAGCCGGCCCTCGGCCAGCCCGAGCAACCGGAGCTCGCTGAGGGCCTCGATGACGCTGGACGGCTCCGGTCCGAGCAGCGAGCCCTTGACCAGCGGTGGCAGCAAGCCGGCGGGGTTGTCCCAAACCGTGCCCTGGAAGAAGCCGGCCTTCACGAACGCATCGACACGCTCGTACACCGCCAGCATCCCCTCGTCATCGGTCAGCAGGGTCCGCAGCTGGGCGAGTAGCTCTCCTTGGATCCGCAGCGGGCGTTGATCCAAGAGAGCTTCCAGCCTGGACGTGTCGTGCGTGTTGGGGCCATCCAAGGCCCACAGTGTATCCGCGTGGTGGAGCGGGACACCAACGGTCACCACGTCCTGCGTGCGTGATCGTCTGAGGGCGGTTGAGCGAAATGAAGTAGCAGAACGACAGGATGGAAAAGTACGGTGGACCCCAGGAGAGCGCGGTTGTCGCGGATAGGACGTGGAGCCGCACGTCCATCCAAGCTCCCACCGGCGAGTCCTGATGCTCACTGAACCTTCTCGAGCCGGGTGCGGTGAATCTTCTCCAACCACGGACGCTTCAACGACACCTCGATCGGCCGGCCGTTGGGGGTGAGCTCGGGCGCCACGTAGTAGGTGCTGTCACGCGTGATCTGAACGAAGAGCGCCTGGTCCTGGAGCGCGGGCAGCAGGGTCCGCATGGGGATTCGGTTTTCCCGATAGCTGTGGGTTTTGACTCGGATCTTTGAGCCGTCCGTTGCGATGAACGTCATCGCCTGGGCACCGACGCCCTCGAAGACGAGGGTGTAGTCGATCAAGGACGAGACCTCGGGCAGCTGGATGCGCAAGGTGTGAGCGCCTCCATCGGTGAAGTCGGATGGGACGGGTACGAAGCGCTCTTGCGATGGGTCGAGCCTGGTGAGGCTTGGGGAGACCACGCGCGCTGGGTCGGGAAAACGAAACGTGTTCAGTCCGGCCTTCGCGTCCCTCTCCTCGCCGGCGATGCGGTAGCGACTCCACGAGCCAGGAAGATGAAATCGCAGCTCGTCCTCGCCAAAGAGCTCGATCTCGTAGCTCGCCTGCGAGGCCGTCGTGACCCGGGTGAGGGTGTTGGTGACGTAGGGGCGCTGCAGGTGCGCCGGATCCCTCAGCGCGATGGTGTAGCTGCTGTGCAAGCCTCGGTGCGTGGTGTGTCGGATGGCAAGGGACTGGGTGTCGTCGGGCGCAAGCGTCACGTCGAGGACCACGCGCTGGCCGGGGTCCAGCGTCCCTGTAAACACGACCGCGTCGCCGTATCGCACGCTCAGATCCTGCAGGCGATAGGGCCGCCGGTTTCGCATCGAGACTTGCAGGGCGTCCGCGGGCCCCTCCAGCTGCAGCACGACGTCGGTGTACAGGGCCTTGAGATGATCGTGGATCAGCTTGGGCTGGTTCTCGTGATCCCAGATGCCTCGGAGATCGTCGGGCTGCTCGGGGTTGAACGGGTCGTTGAATCCTACGGCGACGGGTTGCGCCCAGTTGTCGTGCGATTGAAAGAAGATCGCACCGGAGCTGCCGGCCTCCTGCAGCTTGCGCCAGTATTGCCGGACCCTCGAGGCGCGCAGGAGCGGATCGATCTCCTCGTAGAAAGCGACGAATCCACCGAACTCGCTGGCGTAGAATGCGTTGTTCTTCGCGCGGATGAGATCGACAGCGTCGCGCCAATAGGTGTCCCCCGAGTCCAGCATGTTCACCGCGAGGATGTCGACGGGGTAGTCATGAAAGACCGCGTAGGTGGAGTAGCTCAGCGGGAAACGGTAGCTCTCGTCCGCGCGAGCCATGCGGAGGGCCTCGGCGATGTTGCGCGGTCCCGAGGCGCCCTGGGATGCCAGCTCGAGCTCGTTGCCAACGTTGTCGATGAGGATATTCGCTCGGCCCTCCGTTGCGCCCACGAGTTTGCGGTACCGGCCGAACAGCTCCCGCGCGGCGTCGTCGTCGCTCATGTCGATGTTTTTCCAGGTCGACTCGTCGGGCTGGACGACGAGCATCAGATCGAGCTCCTCGGCCAGGTCCATCAGTGCCTCGGTTGGCGTGTGATAGATGCGGATCGTGTTGGCTCCGAGGGCTTTGATCTGCTCCAGCCCCTGCCGCAGCGCGAGGTCGACGTGGGGAGTGCGAAAGGACGGCACGACCCCCTTGATGAGGAACTCCTCGCCGTTGAGGTAGAGCTTGCCGTCGCGGAGCTCGCGGACGGTTGTCGATACCTTGCGGCCAACGGAGCAACTCGAGCCCGCTCCGGACAGCGTGACGTTCACATCCAGGGTGTCGAAGCCAAGCGGCGCACGGGTCGTGGCGGCGACGTTCCCGTCCCCGGTCACGAGGGCCTCCTTGGAGGAGGATCCGGCATGGATCGAGATCGCGACCGGTTGCGTGCCCTCGGATTCGACTTCGACGCTCGTCACGATCTCGACCTCATCGGTCGTCGTTGCCGTCTTGTCGATGCGGACGCGCATCCTCGTGTCGAACTCCGTGTTCTCGTAGGCGATGGACCGGCCAAGCAGGTAGATTGGGTGGCCGCAGTTGTCGACGACGAGCAGATCGTTCACGGCGACGAGGCCGACGAGCGCGAGCAGGCTCGCTCCGAGCAGAGCTCGTGCCCAGCGGATGCCGCCGGAGTTTGCGGTGAGAATGGAAGACAACTTCTTGGGCAGGAAGCTGGCTTCGATGGAGTTCGACCGGCGGATCGTCCCCCACACGGTGCGGCCGAAGATCCGGTCCATCAAGCCGATGTAAGCCGCGAAGATGTCGAGGAAGAGGATCAGCGGGAAGGTAGGGAGCAGCAGCAGCGTGGTGAGGAGTGAGGGGCGGCGCAGTCGTGCCGCGCCCACCACGAGGACGCTCAGGGGGGCGAGGAACAGCGCGAGACCCAGCGGACCCAGCACGCTCGTGTAGGGGAACTCGATGATCTGGAAAAAGATCTCATCGCCGAGCAGCTTGTAGGCCCAGATGGAGGCGGTGGCGATCTGCGGGAAAACCCAGACGAGCGCGAGCACCAGGTTTTGAACACCCCGCAGCAGGCTGGGGCTGACGAGGAAGGCCAGGACGCTGCTGATCAAGACGCTGAGCACGAACGCGAGAAGACGAACGCTCGTGGTCAGCTGCAGAAAAAAGTACAGACCAAAGCAGTTGATGAGCGCGACGACGAGGGTGGGGACGAAGAAGAACGCCCCGTGGAACAGGAGCTGGATTTTCTCGCGCCAGCGCAACGGTGCGCGCAAGATCTTGCGGAGGTGGGTGAAGAATGTGTGGTTGTGACCACTGCTCCAGCGCCGTCGACGGGCCACGTAGGTGCCGACGTCGGGCGCGACTTCCTCGAAGCTCCCACACGTCCCGTTGTAGGCGATCCGCTGTCCCTCACAGAGCAGCTCGTACGACAAGAAGGTGTCCTCCGTGATCGAGTCTGGGAGCTGCCGATCCTCGAAGACCGACGAGCGGAAGACACACGTGGTGCCCGTGAAGAAGCCGCTGAGTCCGGCGGCATGGGAGAGGTGGTTGAGCACCTCGTTGCCCAGGTGGTTCTCCGCCGAGTCCCAGAACTGGAACAGAGTCCTCGCCTCGAGGGGAGCTCGGCGGCTCTGCACCGCGGCATGCTCCCCCCGCTCGAGGATGGCGACCGAGGCACGCAGCCACTCGGGCTCGGCGCGGTGGTCCGCATCCAGAAACGCCACGTAGGTCGATGTGAGCCCCTGTAGCGCCCGGTTGACCTTGCTGTGTTTCCGCCGGAGCCCGGTCAGGCACAGCTCGAGGGTGAACCGCCCAAGCGTCACGCAAAGGCGCTCGTCGAGGTCGTATGCCTCGCACAGTGGCCGAAACGAGGAGTCCTCTTCGTCCTCGATCAGCACCTGGACGAGGACGGGCCCGCGGTAGTCCTGGTGCAGGAGAGTCTCGACCGTGTCGACGAGCGCCGAGCCTTCGTTGAACGCCGGCACGAGCACGGTGACGC
This sequence comes from uncultured Nannocystaceae bacterium, assembly GCA_964352485.1. Classification (GTDB taxonomy): domain Bacteria; phylum Myxococcota_A; class Polyangia; order Nannocystales; family Nannocystaceae; genus CAJXVA01. The sequence goes on from CAYGTG010000058.1 coordinate 14,299, forward strand.
CGGCATCTTCGCGAGTCGGCGTGGGGATCGAGCCCCCCGTCTCGAGAAACACAAACCCGACCGCGGACAGCACATAGCCCACGCCGTACGCGAGGAGCACGACGAAGAGCAGAGCCGATATCGCGAGCAGCGCTGTGGTCAGCATGGTCGAGGCGAGGAGGGCGAGGCCGGCCGCCAGCATGACGAGGCGCGACCGTCGGCGCAAACAAGCATCAGGGTGGCCGAGCGGGAGGACGCGAGCGGGCTGGGAAGTGTCGGTGAGGGTGGGTCGAACACGCCGATTCGATTTCGCGCGTTGAGTTGTGTCGGTGAAGGAATCCTGCTTGGACGTTCTCCCTGGAACGATCGACCTCTTCGGTGCCTCGTCGTGATCGCGGTACTATCAGCGGGTGGTGGTGAGAGAGGTACTACTTTGCTTGTCTCTTGGAGTGCTCTTCGGGTGCGGGTCTGAGGTTCCTTTTCTGTGTCAGTCGGACGACGATTGCTCCGCCACCGGGATCTGCGAAACAAACCAGCGCTGCAGCTTCCCTGACGAGGAGTGTGCATCCGGTCGCCGCTACGGAGAATTCGCTCCCTCGACGACCGCAAACCAGTGCGTCCCTCCAGGCGTCAGTCTCGAGACGGACGGCGAAGCGTCCACATCGTTCCCAGACGCGGCGACGATGGGGGCGGAGAGCACCGGCGGCGAGACCAACGGGGCCGCTGAGGGGATGGGGGGCGAGAGCACCGGGGCCGCCGCAGCGCAGAGCACGGAAGTCTTCGTGCAGAACGCCGGTGGCGGCCGAGTTCTCTCCTCTCCTTCCGGGATCGATTGCGGCACGGCGTGCACCAACATCTTCTCGCCTCGCCCTGACTCCGGCATCTTCCTGGACGCGGTGCCCGACCCGGGCTGGAACTTCGTTCGCTGGACCGGCGATTGTTTCGGTATCGGGACCTGCGAAGTGCTGGAGCAGGACCAGGTCAACGTCGCGGTGGCCTTCTCGCAGGACCCTGTCCTCAGTGTACAGAAGGTCGGCAATGGCCAGGGGCTGGTCACCTCGAGTCCGGACGGTATCGACTGCGACGCGGGCTGCGGCTCCGATGCGTCTCCCTACGTCGAAGGCACGACCATCACCCTTTCGGCCACCCCGGAGACCGGCACCACCTTTGTCGGTTGGTCGGGCGCGGGCTGCAGCGGGACCGACAACTGCACGGTCACGCTGACCGGCAACACCACCATCGAGGCCGAGTTCGTCCTCGAGAAGCGGGACCTCGACCTCTCCAAGGTGGGTCCCTACCCAACCTCCGGAAGTGCGCTCTCCTCCCCAGACGGTATCGACTGCCCGCCGCCGTGCACCGAGGAAAACGTGGAGTTCAACTACGGCACCAGCGTCACGCTGTCCGCCATGCCGTACATGACCTCGGGATATGAGTTCAGCGGCTACGCAGGAGACTGCACCGGGCTGAAGTGCACCCTGCTCATGACCGAGGACAAGAGCGTCGAGTTGACCTTCTCCGCGGAGTGAGACCGCTGGACTCGCGCAGGCGGTTGCGTTCGCGCGAGGAGTGGCCAGTGATGCAGTCGGCCGGCCCGCCCGCGGGCCACCTGGCGACCCGCGAGCCGTGCAACGGCGGGAGAACACGGCGCGTTGTGAGCGGCCTGGCACGCGCATCAGCAGCGCCCTGCAGTGGCCAGCTGTCACGCCCAGGCGCGCTACGTACCGCGGACCACCCAGGACAGCGACGCCCTCGCTGTGGTGCGCGAGCACTGGCCTGCGTTCCGCGAGCGGCTCGAGGAGCGCGCCGGCTCGCTGCCTGGGTTTGTGCGTGACGAGCTCGAAGCGTTCATCACCTGCGGAGACTTCGAGCACGGCTTCTTGGTGGCCCAGAGCTCCC
>CAYGTG010000059.1:0-3631 GCA_964352485.1 uncultured Nannocystaceae bacterium
GGGTGCGCCGGTGGCCTGGGTGCGCCGGTGGCCTGGGTGCGCTGCTGGCGAACTCCGGTCACCGGTGCATCCAAGCCACCGAGTGAAGACCGGCGCCCGATCATTCCAAGCCTCCCAGAATGGCATTTCGAGCAGCAGCGAGGGTTTCGGCAAAAAGGACCTGGTCAATGCTATCTGGGATTTTTGCTCCTCTCGCTCGGCGCCGCCGCCAGACATCGAGATCGGATGGCTTTGGTCTTGCAACCTCGTCCAAAGCCCGCGCTCGGCCGCGAAGGGAGTCTTTCGGGCAGGGTAGGGGGTCACTGCCCTTTGTTTTCTCAGGCGGAGCCGGAGGCGCAGCTAGATTTGGCTCGCGTAGCGAGTCGTTTGGAAAGGGGATTTGAAGGGGGCTTCCCCTTCTCCTCCCTAGTCCCCCTTCCCCCGTAGGGGGGGGGACGGGGTTGACGGCAATTTGTGCCGCGCAATTTATGGGCGAGGTTTCAGTCGCTTCACGACGAACCTGAACGGGCTCAGAGTCAGGACCCTCGAGCTTCCTCCTCACGACTCGCTCCGCCGCTTCACGTCGACCCACTCGGGCCTTCTGACGCAGCTCCACTGCCCGCTTTGCAGCCGAGCGCCGCGTGTAGCCCGAACGCTTGGGTACACGGCGTCCCAGTCGAGCCAGCTGCGTACAAGCCCACGGGAGCAACTGCTCCCCAAGTTCGGGTCCTACCTGCAGCAGCAGGTAGTGATGCTCGCTGGGCCGCCCCTCGGCGGTCCCTTGCTTCCACGTCTGGCGACGCTTCACGAGGCCGAGCTCGACCAGGCCTGGCGGGCGGTCTTTGCCGCCGTTGAGGGCGTAGCGGAAGGCTCGCTCCGACATCCCCAAGTCCGAAGCGAGGATGGCTTCGTACTCGTACACACCCAGAGCGCCGGCCATGTACGCGGTCACCACCGCGCGCAGAACGTCTTTTTGGGTCCGGGTGAGGGTAGGGTGCTGCCCCCGCAAGAACTCCGGCAGGCTGTTCGAGCGGTCGCCCAGCTCCCGCACCGTGAAGCACTGGGCCTCGACGTGCGCCATCGCAAGCGAGGCAGAACGTCCCTCGTCCCACATGCTGCGACGACCGCGGCGCTTCTCGATGCCGTCGAGCTTGAGCTCGAGTTGCTCGCAGCGGACGTGCGGCCCGGTGCCGCGTCGTCTCCACGACGCCCCCGGGAAGAACCCGAGCTGTGCGCTGTGCGCCGCGTCCCGGGCTTGCTCCGCCTCTCGCTTGGCCTTGGCTTCGACCTTTCGGCGCTCCTGCTCCTCGCCAGGTACCTCCTCGTCGGGATAGCCCGCCCAAAGCTCGGCGAGCTTCTCTCCCGGGGAGGCCTCCGTCGATACCAGCGTCTGCGGCACCTCGGGCAAACCCGCCTGGGCCGCCGCGTTCACGAATGGGGTAGGGCACTCTGTGGACGCCTGAGGCGTCCCGCAGCGGTCCGCTGCCTCGGATGACTCCCGAGGGACGCAGGACTGCTCCCGCGTCACCGAGAGACCCTCCTCGAGGTCCCTGGGGGCTGGGCGTGACGGCGCACAAGCCGTCGTGCTGCCCTTGGCCTCTGGCGGCTGACTGAAGCCCCGCGGGCCTCGCGCCTGAGTCTCGGCCTCTTGCGCCTCCCCGTCATCGAGGGGGGCCTCCCGGTCGGCCTCTTGCGCCGCCATGGCCCGTTCGAGCTGCTCTGCGAGCTTCGGATCGAGCTTTCGTAGCTTTTCGAGGTCTCGGCGTCTCACGAAAGCCCCCCAACTGCGGGGTTCGCGGAGAAGACCTCGCTACCGGAGGCGACTCCGGCACAGGACGCACATCGATCGACACGACCGCACAGCGTCTTGAAGACGCTCGTGCGGCCGCAGAATTCTGCGGCAACCATCTCCGAACCTCAGCGCTGTCGTGTGACGCGGTTGTGAGATTCAGTGGGTTTCGATTTTGAGGGAGATCGTGTTACGGTTTTCACGTCGGCCTGTCAGAGAGGTCGGCAGTGCGCTCCGGGGTTCCGGGCGTGCAAAACCCGAGGGCTTCCGAAACTGAGACTTCGGACCCTGACCCCGGAAAAGACCAGCATTGCAGTGCTGGTCTTTTCGCTTTTAAGGGGAGCGCGATTGGTTGGGTTCATCGGACCAAAGCGGCACCCACTTGTCCAGGGCAAAGAACGGCACGGACAGGTACCCCGCTTCTGCGCTTGGCAACGCAGCACGCCCACTTTTGATGGGTTTCCGTCTCCCGTGCCGCAGCACACCGATCGGCAGCGCGGCACGTATTCCCCGGGATCGGGCAAGCCTCAGCCGCACCCGTGACAACGGGCCCGCCAGCATGTGTCCTCGAAGCAGGACTTCTCTCTCGTGGCACGCCCCGAACAGCTCAAACAGGACAAGAAGCCTGGCGGATGAGGGTCAGAAGAGCCGCTGCCGCCTGCTGTGGCAGCACCGTTCCACCGAGGCATCGGAGGCGGCTGCGCCGTCGACGAGCGTGTATCCCTCCGGAAGGCCCAAGAGCATCTCGACGAACTCCGGGTTGAGGACAGCCTTCCTTCGACCACTGAGCCCACGCTTTGCGGTCTTCCGGACACGGCGGGTACCCGATTCGCGCATCTTGTCGGTGAGGCTGGTCCCTCGATGCGACGGCGCGTCGGCCCGGACGGTGTGGCGGGCTGAGTCCCGAGCATCGCTGGCGCACGGCGTCGGCCACCAGCTCCCGCGCCCAGTCAACCTGGACAGACCAGCGCTGAGACGAGCCCGGCCGGAGCCCGAGCTGCTGCGCAAGGCTCCGCACGAGGTCCCGGTCGGAGTAGGCCAGGATGAACATCCTTTCGCGACGGTGCGGGGCGCCGACATCGGCCGCTCGAACGCTTGCCCACTCCGCATCGAACCCTGCTTCGGCCAGGTCCGCGAGGACTTGGTCGAGCCCGCGACTGCGCAACCGCCCAACGTTCTCCACGACCACGAACTTCGGTTCAGTCGCGCGAACGGCTCGGGCAAACTCGAACCAGAGGCGACTTCGTCTTCCGCGAAGCCCCTGACCCCCTCCGGCGCTGCTGATGTCCTGGCAGGGGAAGCCCCCGCAGAGGATCTCTGCGGCCGGGAAGTGCTGCACGGCTTCGATGTCCCCGAGGTTGGGAACTTCTGGCCACCAACGCTGCAAGACGTGGCACGCGTACGGGTCGTTTTCGCAGTGCCACGCAACCTTGCCGCCGAAGACGGCCTCGACGGCGAAGTCGAGTCCGCCGATGCCCGAGAAGAGTGAACCGATCGTGTTCGTGTTCGTGCCTTGTTCATGCCTGCGCTCCGTCAACGGGACTCCGTGGCGCTATGCCGGCGGAACATCTGGGCCACCACGTCGACCATCGTTTCGGGGCTGGCCGTCCGCCCTCGAAGCCCCGACAAGCCCGCCGACACCATCACCTCGAGCTTGACCTTGCCGCCCTTGGGCGGGGAGCCGTCGCGCTCCCATCCGCCTATCGAGAGCATCAGCCGGTTGTTCTCGCGCCGCGCACCGTCCGTGACGTCTTCGGGGACGTTGTAGTGATTGAAGTAGACCCCGGTTCGGCTCACCGAGGCGAACAGCTGCCCGCCGACTTCGGCGCCGAGGTCCTTGACGGCGGCAATGAACGCGTCACG
>CAYGTG010000059.1:3641-16004 GCA_964352485.1 uncultured Nannocystaceae bacterium
CGACTCATGCTCGACGCCACGACCTTCCGCGGACGCTTCGGCCGCGGTTTGGGTCGGGCGTGCCGGTTGTAGCGGTACATCTTCTCGACCGCCTCCTCAAGGGACAGCCGTCCGGTCCGAACCTCGCCGTAGGCGGAAGCCTGCCCCTCCGGATGACCCGCCTTCCGCGATCGGAGAGCTTCGATGACCCTCGCGTGCGTCGGCGCCTCGAAGTCCTTGCCGGGGAAATCCACGTCGAGCAGCGCGAACTCCTCGCGCCAGAACTCGATGTCCGCGTCGGTGTGCGAGGGCTTGGGCGGTGTCGCCTCGACCCGTGCGTACGGCGTGTCGTCGTCCTTCTCGACGAACGTATCGAGGTACTGCATGGCGAGGTTCCACGCCCCGTCGCCGATCTTCCGCTGCCAGGCACCTTCGGAGCGGGCCCACCGGAAGCCGCTGCGCTTGAGCCAGTTCCGGTTCTGCTGGGGCGGCTTTGTGTCCGTGATGATCTGCAGGCGGTTGAGGTCGCCATCTTCGACCACCCGCACGCCGCCGCGCTCATACGAGCGAGCCGCACGACCCTCGCGCATGGAAAGTCCTTCGATGCGCTGTTGGACGCGCCGAATCTCGGAGCCGAGATTCCGCAGGGCGTAGCCGGGTAGGGGGTACTTCCGCTCCCCCATGATGTCTCGCAAGGAGACCGGGTTCATCGGGTTTTCCGCGTCGGAGAGTTTTCCTTGGCGTGCGAGTTGGTTCATCCGCTTGGCCTCCTCGCGCTCCGATTCCATGCGGGCGAGCTTGGTCTGCAGGCGTTCGAGCGCGCGTGGGTCGTCGCTGGAGATCGCTGTGTTGGTCTCCGCTGCATCCGCACGCGAGTCGAGGCGGTCGGCCTTCTTGCTCGCCTCGAACGACTTCCTCGCGTTGGACTGAGCGCGCTCGAGCATCTTGCGGTGGCGCTTCTCGGAGTGATGCCCAATCTTGATGGGCTCCCCGAGAGGTGGGACATGCTTCGAGGCCTCGAACCGGGAACTCGCCTCACCACGAGCTTTCGCCGCTCGCTCGGGCAGACGGTCTGCTCGGCCTTCCCGGCGCTCGTCGTGGTCTTTTCGGCCCACGCTCAAGCGCTCTCCGGACTTGACGACCGGGAGCGCGAAGTCGCTCATCGTCTTCGCCCACCGCACGCCATGCTCGGCCTTGGGCGCCCACGAGAAGATGCGTGAGTGCTCCGTCGACGCCTTCTCGTCCCCACGCATGGGCAAGGCAAAGGTGCTGAGGAAAAGCTCGCCCAGTCGGCGGTCTGTTCCGAACAGCACGGTGAACCCGCTCGGGTTGGCCAGGACCGAGAACGCCACGGGCCGCCCCTCGGCCTGAACCTGCATCGTCTTGCCGACGAAGTGCACACCCAACGCCTCCGCGGTCTCCTCGTGGTGGTTGGCGTAGCGGACGAAGGCCTCGACAAGCTCGCGGACCTTGGCGTCGTCGACCCTGTCGCCCGACGACGCGGGCGGCGAGGTCCTTTCACCGGGGGAGGGAAGGGCGGCGAACGGTCCCGGTTTCGAGAGGCCCGCAGCCGTCGCCACCAAGCGGCGGAACCTATCGATGCGCTCCGGCCGGATGCCGGTGGGGACACTGGTCGAGTCGTTGATGAAAGGACTGACGAGCACGGTGAACGAGTTGCTCCTCCCCGCGTCTGTTCCGAACACGTCCCGCAGCGCCGCGTTGTGCTTGTCGCTGAACCCCGATGACCCCTTGCCGGGCTGGACGTCGAGGGTCGTCGCAAACGCGTAGTTCGGAGTCTTGACGCTGAAGCCCTTGTGCAGGTCACCGAGCATCTGCCGCAGAGCCTTCGCGACGTGCTTGCGCTCGACGTAGTCCCCCTTGGCCTGTGCAGCGTCCTTCAGGTCACGCAAGACGTGGTCCATTCGAACCGGCGACGTTGTGGGCGACCCACCACCGGATGGTGACACGACCGCTTGAGGCCCTTTGCGCCGTCCTCGACCCTCAGCGACGGGCCGAGAGTTCGCCGGAGTCAGCGGCTCATCGCGATCCATCACCCCCTCAGCTCGCGCAATGCTCGCCTCGTTGGCCTCTGCCTCACGCTCAGCTTCGACCTGCGCCTCTTCCTCTGTCGGGATGCGTCCGCGGAAGTGGGCCTCGATTTTCTTACGCGCCCATGGGTACTTCGCAGCCCAGCCATCGAGCCACGCTCGGACCTTCGTCCGGTCCTCCCCCCATGTCCGGTCGTGATGGCGTAGCTGAATCCTGAGGGCCTCCCGCATGCGGGGGCTGTCGGTCGCCTCTCTAACCCTAGCTTGCCGCGACTCGGGCCGCGGGTTCGCTAGGGTCTCCGCCGAGCGGGTCGGCTCAGGCGCGCGCTCCAAGACCGACATCGCATCGACGTCGACTTCGCTCTGCAGCATCGTCGGCTGGAACCTGAGCTGCTGGCCACGCCAGGTCAACATGCCTCCCGCGCGATGTCCCGAGCGCACGTGACCGCTTGAGGTTTGGACGTAGACGATGCCCAGCGCCTTGCCCGTCTCGGTGTCGACGGACCCCGTAATCGTCAGCTTCCGAGGGCTGCGGCGCAGCTCTTTCGCGTGGAGCTCGACGACGTCGCCCTTCCGTAGGCTCATCACCATCTTCGCCACCGATCCAGAAACCGACGCCTCGACATCCGGCGTCTCAGCACCCGTCGACGCATCCGGGGAAGGACTCTTCCGAGCTGTCTTCCCCCGAGGTTTTCTCTGGAGAGCCCTTCGATCGCGGCTGCCGCGGTGCTTGGCGAGGAGCCGCCCGAGTACGCGTCCGGCCTGCTCGGGACTACAGTCACCGTCATCACCCACGGGAGGGTCTTCCTCGCAGAGCCCCTCCAGGACCGACGCCAGTGCGCGTGATTCCAGTGAGGGCCCCTTGGGCTCAGACCTCGGCACGGTCGGGACGGGCTCACCCGCCGGCGTCCTCGGAGTTGCAGCACCCGACGGCGCCTTGCCCCGCGCACAAGTCGGAACCACAGGCGCCGCAGGGCGCCAGCCCCAACGTGCCGCCGAGGCAATGGCATTGGCCTCCTCCAGCTTCGGCGCATCCGAACCGCAGGCCGCTTTGACCTCGGATTCGGTGTACGGCCGCCCCGGCCGCTTTGAGAACCCTGAGCGAGAGCCGATCACGCACATGCTTTGCCCGACGCGACCGCTGGAGGCGCCGGACGAACGAGGCGACGTGCCCTTCGCGGCCTTCTTGCCCCGCTCCTTGGCAGCCTTCAACACTCGCTCGATATCCTCTCGACTTGCCATGGCGTGTTCTTCCTTGCTCTCTCTTTGGCTCGGACCTCTTCAGGCCACGGACGGTGTCGAAGGCTCCTGCGCGGCGTGGAGCAGCAGCAGCGACGGGTCGCGAAGGGCAGGGGGGGCCTCATCGCCCTCGTACCAACGCTGGTTCTGCGTCGTGCCCTTCGTGTAGGTCTCGACGTGAAGCATGTGCGAGGTGCAGCCGCCGCCGTCGTTCCGGACCATGCAGGCGACCTCTGCGATCGGCTGCCCCGCTTTCACACACGCACCGACCGAAACCCCCACTCGGCTCCATGAACGCTTGTCGACCTCGCCGTACATGACGACGCTCTGGCCATGGTCGACGAACACCGCCCACGACCCCAGATGGAACGACTGCACCGCGACCACGACTCCCTCGGCGACGGCCAGGACCGCATCACCGGGGTTGGCGAATAGGTCGATGCCAGCGTGATTGCGGTCTCGCTTCCCCTTCGTACCCTCGCGCGGAGCGGCGAAACGCCGCCCCCACCGGCCACGGACCTTCCCGTCGATACCGCGGTAGCTGACGACACCTCTCCGTGGGTGAGAGGTTCGCAACGGCCACACCGGCCGACCGAAGCCCTCGGCAAAGGGGACACCAAGCGGCTTCGGTGGCACCACCTCGGCCGGCAGGGGAGGGAAGGGCTTGGCCTCGGCTTCGGCTTCGCACTTCAACGCGGGCAAAGGCTCACGCGAAGTCTCGGCTCGGGGCTCGAACTCGCCGTCACCCGAGCCTTTGGATGCACGTCTTCCTTTCGCCGCGATGCTTCCAAACAGCAGGCCTGTCGCCGCGCCGCCGGCGATGAACAGAAGCACACTCATCCCCGCCTCCAACTCAGGCCGCTGCCCTGGCCCTGCATCCGCAGCTTCGGGTCACCCATCACCTCGCGCACCGCGGACTCCACCAAGGCTGCGACCTTCTGCGGCATCCCCTCGATCTCCGCCGTGTAGAACCCGCCGTGTCGCCGTACCGTGACGCGAGTCCGGCGACCCCGGTCACCGAGCAGCGCCCCCTTTCGTACGACATACAGACTCTGTGCCCGTGCGCTCGCCTTGCCCAAAGGTCCGCGAACGAGCGTGAGCCCGCCCGCCTCGAACCGAGGCTGGAGGACATGCGCAACGTTGCTCACCAACCACCGCGGTGCGGCGAACTCCGGGTGCTTGCCTGCGAACGCTTCCTCGACCTGTGTGTCGGTCATCGACGCCAGTGCGCGGTCATTTGCCGACGTGCCCGCACCCGCCAGGCGAACCGGTCCGAGCGCCCCACGGATGAACAGCTCGTCCATCACCCCCGCCAAGGTTTCGAAGTGCGCATCACGTCGCGCCCTGGGCCAAGACTGCATGCCCATCCGCTCCTCCAGCTCGAACAGCAGCGCCTGCAACTTCGTCGTCGTCATCCCGGGCATGTCCGAGCCGCGTGCCGGAGCTCGCCGAGCCCGCTGTCGCTCTTTCATCTCCGACATCGCCGCTACCGAGACCTTGCGGCTGACGCCCGACAAGACGCTTTGCGTCCCACCGGTGCCCGCAGAAGCCCCGTGCACCGCCGCGGTTCCCCGCGGATGGGTCAGCGCGAAGCCCTCCTGCTCAGCAGTCACGAGCGAGCCCTGCTTGCCCGGTGCCGTCTTGACCAGCGTGGGCGAAGTCTTCTCGTTCTTCGATGCGGTCTTGCGCGCCTGCTGGGCAGCGACCGCCTTTGCCAAGGCATCGCTCGGCACTTTCGTTGAGCCGCGGGTCCGAAACAGCACGAAGTCATACTTCGCCGCCTTCCGCTCTTTGGCGCCCCCGAGCATCGTCGACATCGTGTGCTCGACCTCGCCGGCCTCGACCAGGTCCCACAGGGCCTCCTCGACCTTCGACCCGTGCACCACATCGCCGCTGAGCCCGAACGTTGTCAATGCGAGTTGGTGCAGCGTCGCCGGCTCCACCGACGGCAAGTCCTCGAGCATCGCTGCCCCGAGCTTCGCCGCGTCCAGCTTCTTGATCGCCAGGTGTGGCGCGACGCCCCACCGCGACCTCTTGGTCTTCCGATCGGGGCTCTTCTCGGATGACAGAGGATCGCGAGCCATCGTTGCGTACCCAGCCTCGCGAAAGTGCGGGGGCGCCCAGCCCGTGTAGAACGTCCAAGCCCCGGTCGTGCTCGTCGCGGGTGCGGTCTTCGGGTTTCCGTCGCCCTTGATGCCCTGATAGAGCACCCACCCGTCATCGGTCAGCCCGTCGCCCTTGGCCAGCCCAAGCGCTTCGAGTTCGCGGTTCTCTTCGCTTGAGACCGCCCCGTCGATGTACTGGAGGACCAGCCTACCGATGCGCCCTTTCCCGTGTGCCTTGAACAGTCCCTTGTCCTGGGCCGTCCCCCCCATCGCCAATCGCTCTGCGTACGTGAGACTCAGAGGCGACGGCGAGAACTTCGCGCTCCGGGTTGGCGTCGGTGTGCTCGCCTCCCGTTGGGCCTTGCGCGCCTTCGACACCCGCCCCCGTTCAACCTTCCGAGCCGCGGCATTCGCCTCTCGAGTCTTCCGGCGCTTCGCAGCGTTCTCGCGTCGTTTCGCCGCCCCAAGCCGGCCCATCACCCGCGCCGCCTCGCTCGGTGAGCACGGATCGCTCGCCTCCGGCGACTCGCCTTCGAAGGCATGGGCAGGCACCAACTCGACAGGAACGTCGTCGCGATCGCCCTCGGCCACTGAACCCGCGCGAGGCGAGCGCCGCACCGCTTCGTTGCGCCACGCCGTAAACGCAGCATCGCTCTCGCACGCGTCCCGCAGTCGCTGCAGCTCCCCGCGAAGCGGTTCCAGGTCACACGTATGCCCGGCGTACACGCGCTGACCGCAGACGCTTTCGGGAATTCCGAGGGCCTGCCACCGCTGGATCTCCTCGAGCCGCGCCTGCACGGTCCGCCGCCGCGGCGCCGGCATGCAGGCGGCAAGCCGCTCCACCTCGCGCACATACGTGGCGACGACTTCTCCGACCTCACGCGCAGACAACGACGCGGCGAACCGTCGATACGCCTCGGGGTCTCCATCCACCGAGAGCCGGTCGAGGATCTTCGCGTCGTCGTCTTCAAGGGCGATCGGGAACCAAGTCCAGCCTCCAGGGCCAGCCCCCGCGCCATCGCCTGCAAACTCCACGAGCATCTCACCGAGCATCCGGATCGCATCCCAGTCCGCCCGGTCCCACCGCCGTCCCGACGCATGCCCGAACACGTTGCGCAGCGCCCCCTTCACCGGCTCCGGTGAGGCCAGCATTTTCTTGGCCCACGGCGTCTGCGACAGGTCCCGAACCTTCATCCGCCCCGTCCGGCCGTGCGCATTGGACCGCAGCCACTCTCGCACCGCCTCACGAGGCTCCCCGCGATCGAGAATGGGTTGCAGGAAGTCGATGTTCCGGGCGTAGAACTGCTCAGCAGCTGCGGCGGCCGAGTCGAACGTCCGACGAAACGGTGCTCGCTCGCGACGCCCGGCAGACGCAGCTCCCCGCCCGACCGGCGCACGCCTCCCAAGACCTTGCGCAAATTTGCGGACCGCCCCCGTCTTCGACGTCGTCATCGCCTCGACCCCGCGAGGCGCTTTCGCCGATGCAGGACCAACGCCGTCCCCGCTAGACCTGCTGCGGCGACCATCGTCGCTGCCAGCACCTTTCCGCTTCCCGCCGTGGCCTCGGGCTCGGTGGGCACACCGAGGCCCGTCATCGTCGGCGGCTTCGGGACCGTGTCCCACTCGATCTCCGCCGCCTGACGTCGCTTTTTCTCCGCCGAGACAGGATCGACGAACGACAAGGTGCTTCCCGCAAGTCCGGCGCTGACGGTCGGACCCTCCGGATTGGTCCGCCACCGGGCCAAGAGACTGTTTCGCAATCCCTTGTCGGGGACCTCGTCCAGCTCCACCCCATCGAAGCGATCCGCATCCAGAAGCGTCGCTCGCTCCTTCAGGAAGTGTTCACGGAGCGCCTTGTCCCCCAACAGCGCCGGTGAGTTCTTGGACACCAACGCATTGAGACGAGTCCCCGAAGCCGCGTACTGGCGCATCACCAGGTTGCTCGCGGACCGCGTCGCCTGCATTCCCACCGTCTCCGCCACGGGTCGCCGGTTCGCATCCATCGCCAGATCGAGCAGCTGACTCTCCGACAGCAGATGACCGTCCGCCGTACGCACGTCGTGAAACGCCGCACCGACGTTCGAGAGGTAGCCGGCGATCATCTCTCGCTTCCATCGCTTGCTCCCGTTGCTCAGCTCCCGTCCGAGCCAGCGGTCCATGGCGTCGCGGAACCGGGCCGTCGAGTGGTGGTACTCGCTCCACGCGGCGATGAGCGCGTACCCGTCGACCTGAAACATCGCGGCACTGTGGGCCGTCCCGACCATCGACCACACCGATCGCCCAAGCGCCGCCAACCCCGGGTACCACTCGCCGATCGAGAACACGCGCTCTCGCATCGACACCGGGTTCTCCCCTTTTCGCAGGATCAAGGAGTGCCGAGGCGTCCGAGAGTCGTTGGGGATCGTCACGTCTCCGGTCGAGATCCGCGACTGCACGCCCTTGGCGACAAAGAAGAGGTCCCCTGGCGCACACCCGAACCCGAAGCCTTCACCTCCTCGGCCGAACCGAAAGCCGCCTTCCTCCTGGAACATCGCCCAGCCGCCCTGCTCGTCATTCTCGGGTCCGCGAGGAGGGGGCAGAAACAGCGGTGTCCAGTTTCCCCCGGAGCGGATCATCCTCAGCGCCTCGTCGACCTCGGCCGCGTCGTTGTCCGGGTCCATCTCCAGCTGCGGCGGCCAAGGGACCCGATACTTCAGCGCCTTCGTCAAGATCTGAGCCACCGAAACGATCGTCCCCACCGCCATCCCCACAAACGGCACCGAGCGTAGGGCCGAGGAGATCACGTCGAAGCTCGAGAACAGCTCGGGCGCATGCTCGAGGAAACGCCCGAGATTCGTGTCCTCCTCAAAGATCTCTTGCGAGACCAACGACCCGATCGACTTCAGCGTTTTCTCCCCGAACGAACGGAAGTGCCCAAGCCCCTGGTTGGCCGCGATGACATGAGGCGCCTGCGCGAGCTTCATCGCCTCCTGCTGCCATGGGCCCGCCAGCGTGTTCAGACTGGCCTCGGGCAGTCGCCGGGCATTATCCAGCTGCGCCTCGGACATCCGGGTGGTCGTGAACGTGTCGCCGAAAGCGATCGGCCGGGTCGGCACGCTCACGGCGGACTCCGGGATCTTCATCGCCGACTCGATTTGCGCTCGCGGGTCACCAGGTAGGTAATCCCCACCAAGCCGCCGACCACGACAGCGGCGGTCGCCACCTTGGCGACCGCCCCCACGACGGAAGAGTCCTTCGCGCTCTTCTCCTCCGCGTCGACGAGTTCGGAATGTGCGCTCAGCGAATACGGACTCGCCCCCTCCGTGAACGCTCTCGGGTCGAAGGTCGCGTCGCTGGGTGGCCCCCCGACGAGTACGCCGTCGACAGCGGGTTCTTGCGTACCGAGCCCCCCGTCTTCTCCGCCCGCCCCGCTCGAAGGCGGGATATCTGGCTCACCGACAGAGGACGGAGATTCGGGTGCTGCCGGCTCCGGCTCCGGCTCCGGATCCGGAGGCAGGGGTAGGGGTAGGGGAGGCACCGGCACGTCCTCCTCGCCTGGCGGCTCTGGCTCACCGGGATCGGGCAAGCTCTCCCCCGCACCAAGGTCGGACGGGAACGGAGGCGGCTCGGGCTTCGGCGGCGTAGGCGTCGGCGGGGGCGGAGGCCCAGGCGGCTTCGCGGTGAAACTTCCCGGCCCCACCTTCGAGCGAGGTTTCTTCGGAGGCGTCGGCGCGAGCCCGTCCGGAGCACCGCCCTGCGGCGTGTTCTTCCACTCTTCGCGTGCCTGCCGATACAACCACACCCGCCACAATCCGAACTGCGCGCACCGGGTGAAGTGACAAGCGTCGATAAACTTCTCCAGGATGTACTCCCGCGCCTCGAACCGTCGGTCAATCTCTTCCACCGTCGGACATCGATCGAAACCTCCCCCGAACACCTCTCCGGGGCCTGCCCCTCCCCGGGAGTCGCAGTCCGAGGCGTAGGTCACTCGCTCGAGCCCCCATCGACGGGCCACCCACGCCTCGTGTGTGATGTCGACGTAGGCGAGTTCCGCCAGTGCCAACGCGAGCAGGTTTCGGACCGCCTGGTAGTTGTCCTCGCCGATCCGCGACCGAAACTTCTGCGCGTCGGTCATCACCTGGTCGATCGTCGTCTCCAGCTGCGCCCGAACGCGGGTCTCGTGCTCACCTCGCCACGAGACCATTCCCTGGTTGGCGCGCATGTCCTTCGCAAGCGCTACCGGCTGCAGCGTCACCTCGAACTGGGCCCCGAAGGGGAGGTTCGGAATCTTCCCGGTTACCCGCAGTGGGTCGGACCACGAGGCACCGCAAGGCTTTCCGGAGCGCTCGGACGGATACGTGTCGCTTGGGCGCGCCATCTCAGAGTACCCCTTGCGCGATCTCGGCGGCCAACGGTGGCGACGTCATCGATTCGGCGAGTTGTTCGATGGCCGACTTGGCAGCATCGACGGCGATCGGATGTGTCTGTGCAAGACCGCTGGCCAAGATCCGGTCGTCAAGCGACACCGACCACCGCAACGGCTGGCCTCCCGCCGAAGCCTCGTCGAGACCGCGGGACTCGACCTGAATCTGGTAGCCGTACCACTGGATCGAGGCGGGGTCCCGCTTGGTCATGGCCACCACTGCGATTCCACCGACTGTCGCCACGCCGAGGATGCCCACGGCGATCCACGACTTTTTGCTCATCGTCATCCTGTTGCTCTCGTTCATCGATTCACCTCGCCGTCCGTCACGCCGCCTGCACCAGCCGTCCGCCCATGTCGCGATACAGCGCCATCAAGTCGCGCTTGGGCCACTGGGGTGCCGCTGCGTACAGCCACTCCGCATCGATCCCCAGCGCCTCCAGTTGTTCACGCCATCCCGGAGTCTTCCTCGCGTAGATGTTCGGGTCCTTCATGTTGGCCAGTGCGCCCCATCCGGCGCGGAGCTCCACCACCGTCCCGTCGAAGAACGGATGCCGACTCAAGCCGCGGGCAAACGAGTACGCGGCCGTCATCGCGAACACAGGGTCGAACACCTCGTGGGGATGCGCGCAGCGAAGCGGAGTCTTCCGCAGATGGAAGAGCGGGTAGGTCGGCAAGAACGCGAACAGCCCGCCCGAGCCAAAGCTGTACGCACTCGGCGGATGGCCGCAGTCCGCGAACACCTCGGCGTTTCGCTCGTACGCCCTGCGAGCCGCGTACGCCTCGTCGAGGTCAGCGAAGAAGCTGTGCAGCCCCGGGGGCTCAAGCGCAGGGTCTCCACGTCCGACGTTCGGCCGAAACCGTGATTCCTTGGCCGCGACAAACACCAGAAACTGAATTTGCGTGTCGGTCATCCTACCCCGTCGACCCAATCGTTCGATGAGCGCACGGCCTTCGGAGCTCGGACCCGAAACGCCAGCCATGCCCGAATGCTCGTCCTCAAGATCCGCGCGGTCTCCCTCGAGCACCCCATCGTCTTCGCTCGGCTCCCGCAGCAGCGCACCGCGCTGCAACCGGCGCGCGAGCACGGACACACCCACGCCCAGAGCGGCTCCAGCCCCCACGGTCATCCACAGCTTCATGCAAAGCCACCACCGGCCACCGCAAGGGCCGTCAGGTTCTGCACCGCCGTCGCGAGGTCTGCCACCACCGCAAGCCCCTGCACGGCGCGATAGGTCTTGCGCCCGTCCGTCCCACAAAGCCGTGCGTAGTACAGCTCGCCCGGCGAGGCCTCGGAGGGAATGCTCCCCGCAACGACGTACTCGAAGTGCGGTGCCCCGCTGCCCTTCAGCGACAGCCCGTCCTCGAGCGACCCCACCACCGCGAAGTCGGACACCCGCACCAGCTCGGCACTCACGTTCTTGAGTTCGATTGGGGCTCCAAACCCTGGCCGACGCGGAACGAACAGCGCGGAAAAGGAACGCCCTGCAGTGACTGGAATATGGCTCGCTTTCTCGTACATCACGCCTCCTCCTTCGAAGACTCCAGCGGGCCCGGACCTCTGCGCATCACCAGCGCCACCTGCCCGGCGTCGTCGTAACCCAGCGCCACGCTGCGCCCCCACGGGTGCCCGTCGTGCGTCCAGGTGTCCTGCACCGATTCGACACGTCCGCGACCGTCGTAGCGCAACGTCGTTCGCCGCACGAGCACCGCAGTATCAGCCCCCAGATCCGAACCATGCTGAACGGCCACCAGTCGTCCCCCCTCGAACTCGAACGCTCGCTCGGCACCTCGCGGCCAACCTTCATCCGTCGCAACCTGCAAACCGCTCACAAGCTCTGCCAACCCTCGGAGGGTCCGCACGCCCTGATTCGCGAGGCTGGCGTTGTAGACCTGGACCTCGTTCGTCCACACCGCAGGAACGCCGCCACCCGGCGCACTTGCCAACACCCGCCGTGCCTCGTCTCGGGCGACTTGCCGAACCTGCGCCGGGGTCACGCTGCCGCCTCTTCATCCACACGAGAGATCGCCGCGATGGCATCTCGAATCGATGCCTCACGAGTCGGGAACACCAGCTCGGATGGGCCATGCACACCCACCGCGTCGCGGATCGACCACCGATAGCCAGCGCCCGAGGGCCGGGCGAAGATCAGCCGCCCACGGTAGGCGAAGCGTTCACCGGAGATCCGCTGCTCGGTATCGAAGATTCCCTCGGCGAGGATGTCGGCCGCGAACGGAACGATCTGCGGGTCGAGGCCGGGCGCGAGCAGCTGATGTTGCAGTCGCCCCACCTGCTCGATCGCATCCGCGACCCAGATCTCCTCGCCATCGTCATTGCGCAGCTGCAGCGACAGCGTGCGCGCGTCGGCCACCCCGAGTTCGGGCAGCAAGCCCTGCAGCATCTTCGTGACGACCGCGGCCGGCGAATCTGCGAACGGGTCGAACGTCCCGTATGCATCGGTGACGTACGTTTGAAGGTTCGTCAGGGTGAGCGTCTTGGCCTGAAACCGGAGACCCGAGCGAACGACACGTTGTCCCCCCATCGCATCCGTCCCCATGCTGGCGGACCCAACGACCGCGACGCCGACGG